>JAKEHF010000087.1 GCA_022615295.1 Actinomycetota bacterium
GCATCGTCGGACGACCCGCGATACCCCGGGCGGCGCCGGTGGCGACCGTCACGAAGTGGTCGACGACGTCCATCTTGGTCCACCCCCGGTCGGGGAAGACGACACGGTCCGGGCTGGTGATCCGCACGGTCTCGTCGTCGATGTTCACGTCGGTCTCGTCGGGCATCGTCTCCTAAGGTTGGCGGCTGAGAACCTTAGGTACGACCGACCACGTGAAAGGAAGAGAGTGAGCCATCCCAGCCTCGACGACCTGAGCATGTGGCAGCGGACCCTGGCCCCCCATGCATTCAACCGGGCCTGGGAGCTGCTCGACGCCGGCAGTCTCACCCGTGAGGAAGAGGAGGAGATGCTGGCCGCGGCTTTCGCCCAGCGTCATCACTGGTACGCGGTGGGAGACGCCCGCAACTGGGCCATCGCAGACTGGCAGGTCTCCAGGGTCGCCGCAGTCCTCGGCTACGCCGATCTGGCGGCACGCTTCGGTGAGCGCTCGCTGGAGATCGCCACCGAGCATGGTCTGGACGCCTTCGTGGTCGGATTCGCCCACGAGGCGATCGCCAGGGCGGCGGCCGAGGTCGACGATATCGAGACGTTCACCGAGCATCTCGAGCTCGCCAAGGCGATGCTCGCCGAGGTCGACGACCCGGAGGAGAGGGAGACACTGGAGGCCGATCTCGCCGAGATGTCGGAGCGATGATCACCTCCTCGGTCGTCTCGATCGGACCGGTCTCGTTATGGACCGACGAGCAGGTTGTGGAGTACCGAGAGCTCACTGAGGCCGTCTACCCACCGCGGACTGCTGCCGACTGGCCCGGTCGCAAACTGGAGTGGTCACAGGCGGAGATGGGAGTGAGAGTCGTCGACCCCTCCGGATGGCTCGTCTCCTACGTCGGAGTGCTCACCCGTGAGGGGACACTCGACACCGCCCCCGTGACCATCGGCGGGATCGGTGGGGTCAAGACCCACCCCGACGCCCGCGGGCTGGGATACGCCGCCTTGGGCATGCGGCGAGCCACCGAGTGGTTCCACGAGCAGCATGGTGTGGACTTTGGCCTGTTGGTCTGCGAACCGGGGCTGATGAGCTACTACGAGAACCTGGGGTGGGTCGTGTTCAACGGTGTCCTTCTGACCACCCA
Source organism: Actinomycetota bacterium (assembly GCA_022615295.1). Taxonomy (GTDB): domain Bacteria; phylum Actinomycetota; class Acidimicrobiia; order Spongiisociales; family ZC4RG35; genus ZC4RG35. The sequence continues at coordinate 1,134 of JAKEHF010000087.1, forward strand.
GGGCGCGGCCACGGTGGAGTTCACCTTCAACCGGGTCATGACCCAGACGATCGGGCGCCCCGCCCCGGTGACCGGGATCATCGATCTGAGTGGCCCGCCATGGTGAGCCGCGTCCATCAGGTGAGCCTCTCCTCAGGTGGTGTTCCCAAGCTGGCGGTGACCGGGGCGATGGTGCACCGCGAGGGAATGGTCGGCGATCATCACGACGACCTGATCCACCACGGAGGGGCGGAGCGGGCACTCTGTCTCTTCTCCCTCGAGGTGATCGAGCGCTTCCAAGCCGAGGGCCATCCCATCGCGCCGGGGTGCGCAGGTGAGAACCTCACCATCTCCGGTCTCGACTGGGCCGATGTCATCCCCGGAACCCGGCTCCGTCTCGGGGCCGACCTGGTGATCGAGGTCACCTCCTACACCGCGCCGTGCAGCAAGAACGCCCGGTGGTTCTCCGACGGTGACTTCCGTCGGATGTCTCAGAGCATCCATCCCGGTGAGTCCCGGGTGTATGCACGTGTCCTCGAGCCCGGGATGGCGGCACCGGGGGACCCGGTGCTCTCAAACCATGAGCCGGCCGTCGAGGAACTCGATCGTCTTTGACCAGGCGGCCTCATAGGCCACCGGGTCGAAGGTCTCACCGTCGGGCTCGCAAAAGCCGTGACGTGTCCCGGGGTATCGGATTACCTCCACGGGCAGGGACTCGAGACCCATGGTGGCCTCCATGAAGACCGCTTCGTCGTCGCTCAGGTACTCGTCCGTCTCGGCGAGATGGATCAGATAGGCCGACCTCGACCCGGCAAAGTCGATCTGCTGGCTCCCGTAGAAGGAGACCACCGTCGAGACCAGCTCCGGAGCCCTCACCGAGGCCCACAGGCCGAGCGAGCCACCCATCCCGAACCCGACGATCCCGATCGAGCCCGGCGCCGACCTCTCGTAGAGAATGGCGGCAGACGACATCACCAGTGTGGCCAGCCGATCTGGGCTGGCGGCCCCGAGATGGTCGACCGCCTCCTGCTCCGAGGCGGGCAGCTCGCCAAAGTTGATGTCGGGGACGAGGACGGTGTAGCCGTGCTCGGCGAGACCGTCCGCGATCCCTTTGACCGAGGGGGTCAGCCCCCAGAAGGAGTGGAGGATGAGGACCCCCGGGCCGGTGATGTCCTGTACGAAGTAGGCCAGATCTCGGAGCACGGGCCAAAGGTAGACCCGCCTCTACTCTTGCGGGGATGACCACGGCGGTCGCCCCACTCCGATACCGTGAGTTTCGCTCGCTCTGGGCGGCCACGATCTTCTCGGCGACGGGGACCTTCATCCAGACGGTGGCCGGGTCCTGGCTGATGTTCGAGTTGACCGGTTCGAGCACGTGGGTGGGGCTGATGGTGGCCTCCTCGACCCTCCCCTTCCTGTTCCTCTCCCTGCTCTCCGGCGCCCTAGCCGACATGTTCGACAGGGCCCGTCTCATGGTGATCGCCCAAAGCATCATGGCCGGCTCGGCGCTGACGATGGCGGTGCTGACACAGCTCGACCTGATCACACCGGGGATCCTCCTGGGTCTTGGCCTCGTCCTCGGCGGCGGCACCACGCTCAACCTCCCCGCCTGGCAGGCACTGCTCCCCGACCTGGTGCCCAGACCATTGCTCACCTCGGCCATCGCCCTCCAGGCCGCCGCCTTCAACACGGCTCGGGCCATCGGTCCGGCGCTCGGCGGGGTGATCGTCGTCGCCTATGGACCGGCACTCGGCTTCGGGGTCAACGCCGTCTCCTATCTCTCGGTGATCGCGGTGGTGTTCCTAATCGCTCCGGCACTCACCGTGCGCGAGCGCGACGCCACCTCGGTCCTGGCGGCCACCTCGATCGGGATCCGCTATGCCCGCTTCACCCCGAAGTTCCGCAACCTCCTCGGTGTCGTCGCCTTCTTCTCGGTCACATCGGCAGTGGTCCAGGCCATCCTCCCTGTGCACACCGACCACCTCGGGGGCAGTGCCGGGAGCTTCGGGCTGATGCTGGGGTTGATGGGGGCCGGGGCTCTGGTGGGAGCCTTCGTCCGACCCCGGCTCATGGCGTCGACAACGGTCAACACTGTGCCTTACACCATCTCCCTGTTCGGGCTTGCCGGGGTCGGTCTGGGTCTGGCCCCCAACCTCTGGGTCGCCGGGGTGGGGATGCTCCTCTGTGGCTTCTTCTGGCTGCTCACCCTGTCCACGCTCAACGCCACCGCCCAGATGATGGCCCCGGAGTGGATAAGGGGTCGGGCGATGTCCATGTACAACCTGGCCTTCGCCGGCATGCCGTTGGGATCGATCCTCGCCGGGCGTGTCGCCGACCAAATCGGCACCCCGGGGGCTCTCGTCGCCTTTTCCGTCGGCTCGGTGCTCCTCGGCCTGGTGGCACCCCGATTCGGCGTCCCCCGGCTCGACGACATCGAGGCGCCGATGTTCAGCAACGGCGCCCCGGAGCCGGTGCACCCCGAGACGGTCCTCGAAGGTGGACCGGTGATCGTGCTCAACACCTGGCACATCGACGAGGGGGACTACCCCGGGTTCGCCCGGGTGATGAATCAGCTTCGTCTTGTGAGACTGAGCACAGGCGCCTACCGGTGGCGGCTGATGCGTGACGTGTCAGATCCCACCCGGTTCACCGAGCTGTTCGCCGTCCGCTCTTGGGAGGAGCACCTGGCCCAGCACTCCCGGATCGACGACGCCTCCGCCGACCTCATCCGGAGGGCCCGTGAGTTCGACCGGGCCGGAGGACCAAGGAATCGTCACCTCGTGGCGGTGGACGTCGCCGAGATCGCCGACTTCGAGGAGATGGTCGCCACCCACGCCGAGATGCACCGGGTGGACGGGTCGATCAGCCTCCCGGATCAGGAGACCTGAGACAGCTCCCTGCGAAACTTCTTCCAGTCCGAGCTCTTGGTCGACCAGAGGACGTCGGTCACCATAGTGGCGACGCTGAGGCCGACCAGACCCCACACCGCCCAGACTCCCAGGTCGGCGGCCACCGCCGCACCGACCAGGGCCAGCGGAGCCAGCTTGGTCGCCACCGCCCCGGAGGCGTGCATCCACGCCCTGGCCCGGGGAGTGGCCCGGAGATAGCTGGCATAGTCGACCTTGACCCCTGGTTGGGGCCGCATGGGAGAGATCACGAACCAGGCGGTGAATCTGATGCCCGCCACCCGGCCCACCACGAGATGAGCCAGCCCATGGGTCGTGGTCAACAGGACGATGACACCGAGGTAGAAGACCGCCACGGCGCTGCCCCCGTCGAGACGGTAGGCCCACCCGATGAGGGCCAGACCCCCGACAGTGGCCAACAGGGCGAGAACGGTGCCCAGACCCAGGGGAATCACCAGCCACGCCCGACGTCGGAAGGCGACGTCGTCTATGGCGGCGATCCGCGGCCCATACCTCTCGGCCAGCTCCGGGTTTCTCTTGACCATGGCCACCGCCGGCCAGAATCCGGTGCCCGCGAGCCCGCCGCCGGCGCCGACCCTCGTCTCGGCGACGGCCAGGGCGTCCTCGATCCCGAGTGTCTCCACGACGACACAATACGTGGCAAATGCAACCGCAACTCCCCGCCGGGGTTCTTGTAAGCGATGGATGAGCTCAACCACTCGCTGGCCGTCGACGTCGCCGGTGCCTTCCCCACCGTTGTGGAGAGACTGGGCGGCCGTCTCTACTGGGGCCTGCGTCGTATCTCGGGGAGTCATCAGGAGGCCGAGGACCTGGCCCAGGAGACGCTGATCCGGGCTTACAAGGCGCTGGTCGACTATCCGGAGGAGCGAATCATCGCCCTCCGGCTCGATCCCTGGATCTGGACGATCGCCCTCAACCTGGGGCGCAACCACATCCGGGACCGGGCGCGGAGGCCGAGGTTCGTCGGGCTGGTGGACGACGTGGCGAGCGACGACCCGGAGCCCGTGGACACAGGTGTCTGGGACGCCCGCCTATCCCGGCTGAGCGCACCGCAGCGGACCGCGGTGGTTTTGAGACACGTGGTGGGCATGGGGATCGAGGAGATCTCCGAGGCCACCGGGCGCCCTTCGGGGACGGTCAAGGCCGACATCCATCGTGGACTCACCCGTTTGCGAACGATCATGGAGGACGAGAAATGACCATCGAGAGAGAGCTGGCCGGGCTGGGCGGACCGATCCCCGCGGGGCTGACCGAGTCTGTGGCCTTGGGCACCGGTCTGGCCGAGGGCTATGACCTTTATCCGTCGGCCGTCGGCGAGGTGGTCGTCACCTTCAATCCGGAGGGCGTTTCGACGCTCGATTTGGCGGAGGGCGATTACCTGGACCGCTTCTACCGACGCACCGGCAAGACGCTGATCAGAGCCGAGGCGCCGCGGGCCTGGGCCCGTCATCTGCCCACGTCTATCGAGGCGGGGACCCCGGGAAAGGTCCCGGTGGATCTGAGGCCCCTGACCCGATTCCAGGCTCAGGTCCTTCGGGTCACCTCCCAGATCCCGAGGGGTGAGGTCCGGCCCTATCGCTGGTTGGCCAAGGAGGTGCTCAGCCCACGGGCGACGAGGGCTGTCGGCTCCGTCATGTCGCACAACCCGATTCCACTGATCCTCCCCTGCCACCGTGTGGTCCGATCCGACGGCCACATGGGCAACTACTCACTCGGAGGGCCCCACCTCAAGCTCCATCTCCTGGAGCACGAGGGTGCCGACCCGGCCCGTCTCGAGCGTCTGGCCAGGGCGCAGGTGAAGGTCCAGGGTGACATGGAGACCAGGGTCTTCTGCCTCCCCTCCTGCCACGTGGTCCGGTCGGCTCGACGCGTCGTGGACTTCGGAGACCCCGCCGAAGCACACGAGGAGGGGTTCGTCCCCTGCGGCCAGTGCCGCCCCGTGTGACGGGTTAGCCTCCAACTCGATGCTCCAGGACGGAGACCGCAGCGCCATGGAGCAACTGGCGGTCGACACGATCAAGGGTCTGGCGATGGACGCTGTCCAACGCGCCAACAGTGGTCATCCGGGGATGCCCATGGGGATGGCCGAGATCGCCGTCACCCTGTGGACCAGATTCATCGAAGTCGACCCGGGCGACCCCACCTGGCCCGACCGCGACCGCTTCGTCGTCTCCAATGGCCATGGTTCGATGTTGCTGTATTCGCTGCTCCATCTCGCCGGCTTCCCGCTCACCATCGACGACCTGAAGAGTTTCCGGCAATGGGGCAGCCATACCGCCGGTCACCCCGAGATCGATCAGGAGCTCGGCATCGAGATGACCACTGGTCCGCTCGGTCAGGGTTTCGGCTCGGGGGTGGGGATGGCCCTCGCCGAGACCCATCTCAGGGCTCGTCTCGGTCCCGATCTCGTCGACCACCGGGTGTTCGGCTTCGTCTCCGACGGCGACCTGATGGAAGGGATCAGCTCGGAGACCGCCTCGCTGGCCGGTCACTTCGGGCTGGGCCGGCTGATCTATCTCTACGACGACAACGACATCTCCATCGACGGCTCCACCGACATCACCTTTGGTGAGGATGTGGCCCGTCGCTTCGACGCGGCGCGTTGGCACACCCTGAAGGTCGACGGCCACGACCGGGAAGACGTGGCCACGGCGTTGCGGGCGGCCATCGCCCAGGAGGATCGGCCCACCCTGATCATCTGCCGCACCCACATCGCCCACGGGGCCCCCAATCTCCAGGACACGGCGGCGGCCCACGGGCAACCGCTCGGGCCCGACGAGGTGCGAGCAGTCAAGGAGGCCATGGGCTTTCCGCCGGACGCCGAGTTCTGGGTGGATCCCAAGGTCTATGACTTCTTCACCGAAGCCATGGAGAGGGGGCGGCGGGCCAATGCCAAGTGGCGGGGCCGCTTGGGTGAGGCCGACGCCGAGCGCCGCCTCCTCTGGGACCGGCTCCACGAGCCCGGCGAGGTCCATCTCCAGGGCCCGGGGTTCGCTCCCGGTGAGAAGCTGGCCACCCGGGTCTCCTCGGGACGTCTCTTCGGAGAGATCGCCGAGAAGGTCCCCGGTTTCATCGGCGGCGCCGCCGATCTGGCCGCATCCACACGGACCGTCATCGAAGAAGGCCGGCTCTTCTCGGTGGACGATCCGGCGGCCAGGGACATCCCCTTCGGGGTGAGGGAGCACGCCATGGGGACCGTGGTCAACGGGATGGCGGTCCACGGCGGTCTTCGTCCCTACGGCGCCACCTTCTTCGTCTTCAGCGACTACATGAGGCCGGCGGTCCGTCTCTCGGCGCTGATGAGAGCCCCCTCGATCTGGGTATGGACCCACGACTCGGTCTTCCTAGGTGAGGACGGGCCCACCCACCAGCCCATCGAGCATCTCGCCTCTCTTCGGGCGATGCCCGGGCTGTGGGTGATCCGCCCCGCCGACGCCAACGAGGTGGTCCAAGCCTGGGAAATCGCCCTCAACCGGCATGACGGACCCGTGGCCCTGATCCTCACCCGTCAGGGGGTGCCAACACTGGACCCGGTGCCCGGTGGAGTGAGCCGTGGGGGTTACGTGGTGAGGGAGGGCCCCGACCTCACCCTGGTGGCCACGGGCTCGGAGGTGGCCTCTGCCCTGGGGGCCGCCCAGCTGCTCGACGAACGCGGACTCGGGGTCAGGGTGGTGTCACTGCCCTGCTGGGAGATCTTCTTCGACCAGCCCGCCGACTATCGCCAGGAGGTGCTCGGCGAGGCCCCCAGGGTCTCGATCGAAGCCGCCTCGACCTTTGGGTGGGAGAAGGTGGTCGGCGACGGGCTTCGCATCGGGATCGACCGGTTCGGCGCCTCGGCCCCGGACGGGGTCATCGCCACCGAACTCGGCTTCACCGCCGAGGCGCTCGCCGGCCGGATCCTGGCCCATCTCGGACGGTGAGACTCGCCGACGCAGTCGTGGTCGGCGCCGGGATCGCCGGGGTCTCCGTAGCCTATGAGCTCTCGGTCCGTCATGGCCTGGCACGCGTGGTGATCGCCGATCCGAGACCCCCGCTCACCCTCACCTCTGACAAGTCCACCGAGTGCTATCGAAACTGGTGGCCGAACCGCCCGATGGTCGAGCTGATGAACCGCTCCATCGACCTCCTCGAGGAGATGGACGCCGGGTCCGACCACAGGTTCGGGCTCAACCGGCGCGGCTATCTCTTCGTCACCGCCGATCCGGCGCGGCTGGCGGCGATGACACGACAGGCGAGGCTTACGGAGGGCTTCGGCGCGGGACCGGTGAGGACCC
>JAKEHF010000088.1 GCA_022615295.1 Actinomycetota bacterium
AGTCACCCGGAACGTCATGTCGAGCTATTCACTTCGGGCTCGTCGAACCTTCGCCGAGTTAGGGCGCACGTGGCCAGACTCGGGAAGGCACAGGTGAAGCAGTTCGCCACTCCAACTCTGTCGAGCTTCAACACCGCGGCTCTCGCTTGGGAGGAGGTTCAGAAGGTGGAAGCCCTCGACCAGGCCCTCCATCAGTACTTTGCGTACGCCGCTCGCGAGATAGCCGACCATCTCACCGACGACCCGGCCGGCGTATCGGCCCCCATCAGGCTTCCGGAAGGTCTGCGGCGCGAGACGATCATGAATCGGCTCCAGAGAGCAGCTGACGGGTTGGACAGGGCTGGAGGAGCATGGGATAGCTGAGCTGGTTCGACTCCCCACCCAGGGACCTAGTCCGAGCGAGCGGAGTCCCACCACTGCAGAACGCGGGTCCCGAAAAATGTCAGCCACTTCGACGGCTCCCCAGCGTCGACGTCGACCTCGAACCAAACCCGCCCCGGGTGACGTCTCGCCTGCATCCAGGTGCCATCCGGCTGCCGCTGGGCGCGGATCTCCTCGACGGCATCCGCCATGCGTTGATCTGGGGTTGTGCCATCCGAGAGCCAAGCCGAGCGGAAGTAGTCCGCAGCGTTCAGCACGCTGTAGAACCAGCGGAACGGATAGGCGAAGCGCAGCGCCCACGGCGCGACGGTCTCGCCAGTCGTGAGTCTGCGGAACAGCTCGCGCCCGAGGAGATACTCCTGCCCGCTCTGGCGGGCGGCCCGAGTCGCCTCCGTGCCCCCGGTCGCCGACTCATAGGCAAGCAGCCCCTTCAGGGAGTTGAGCGTTGAGTGGAATGATGAGCGGGTAGCCCCGTCGACCCATTCGCAGTTCCAGCCACCGTCGGTCATGCGATGCTCGACAAACCAGTCGGCGAGCGGCCCGACCTCGGCGCCGAGCCAGACGCCGTTGGCCAGCGTGTACGCATTGATGCAGCAGTCCACCTCGCCGCCCCAATAGGGCAGATCGTCGTACTCCCACCGGCTGTTGGCGGCGAGCTTCTCCGCGGTCCCTGCGAGGACGGATGCGTCGAGGCCCCATTCGCGTAACGAATTGAGTGTCCAAGTGGTCGCGGTCCACGGCTGCCCGGCACCGTCCTGCGCTTCCGGGCCTTCGAAGTCGAGATCTCCGGGAAAGTAGGCGCCACCCGCCCATTGCCCGTCATGATCCTGCAGGGCCAGCAGCCGAGACCCGAATCCCTCGGTCGCCACCCGGGCACGGGTCGCCTGCCAGGTCTCTTCGGGGGCGTGCACCAGGTCACGCTCGACCTGCCAGCGAAGTGCCGGATCGGACTCGAGCATCCAGTCGATCAGGGCTTGGTCAGGAATGCAGCGAGGCTAGGGCCCCGGCCGTCTCAAGGAGCAACCCGGCAATCCCGCGCCCGACCCAGATAGTCAGTGTGGCGAATCCGGCTCGACGCGGCGATGCCAAGTCACGTGAAACAGCTTCCAGGACCCTCGTGCCTTAACCACATGCAAGAAATCGACCCACCATTGCGAATACACCCTCACAGTTGCGATGTCGTGGTACACGCCGTCGATCAGGATCTCGAAGTCCCCCACGTCTCGTGGAGTCTGCAACGCGGCGTCGTCCGACATCGTTTGCGGGGAGATAGTGGTGATCCCGAACACCTCATCGTGCACGGTGTAGCGACGCTTGATCGCCTCGGGGTGGTAAGCACCGAGATGTCGTGGTGCATCAGCCGAGACATAGCCTTCCAGGTAGTCGAGCGCGGCCCTGCGGATCGACTCGATGTCCTCTTGGGACACGCCAACCTGGCTGGGTAGAGATGCCAAGGGACCCAAAACCTATCACCTGACCGGTGGGTGGGCCCGGCAGGATTTGAACCTGCAACCGACGCATCACGGGTCCGTCCGTCCCGATGGCTCTACCAGGGCTTATAGGTAAAGAGTGCGTTGCCGTTGCACGGTTGTTGCACGTCCTGCGCGGGTCGGCACACCGCAGTGTCTGTTGCCGTTGCACCCTAGACACGTAGCTGGGGTCTTGGATCGCAAGTCGGGAAGGTCTCGTGATGGGTCAGGGAACGGTGCCTGCGGGGAGTATCCACTCGTCGGTGGCCTGGCCAGTGATCTCAGCGATGTGGTCGAAATCGTGGTCGTAATGAAGCACTACGAGACCGGCGGCCTCGGCGGCAGCGGCGATGAGAAGGTCGGCGATCTTGACGCCGCGTTGTTGGCTCCGCTCGGCAAGCGCATCCTGTACCTCGACGGCCCGATCCAACACCGACTGGTCCATCGCAACGAACGGCCAGGCGGAGCGCGTCTGACGCATGGCCCTATGCGATGACGGACTGGTCGAGGCGAATCCGGCCTCGAGATCGGCCGGCGTGCAACGGGCGAGCAGTCCCGCCTCCAAGAGTGGACCCAAACGGTGAGCGACTTCAGATGGGGTGAGACGTGCCAACGCCGAGGTATCACCCAAGTAGTAGGGCGCTAGCGCCACGCTGCTTGACGGGCCTCAGGATCTGCCGGCTCGGCCAGGTCGACACCCCTCTCGGCGAGGTGTGTGCGACGACGCTGATCGAGGGCGAGCACTTCATCCAGGGCGGCATCAACGGTTGCCTTAAGGGTGGTGGTCCCGAGAAGCCTTCGTACCGTCTCCAGCTTTTCGTCGTCAACATCGATCAGTCTTTTCGTCATTGGTAATCAGGGGCGCGCTTCCCGCGAGGCGGGCACGGTTCCCCATTCTCCTTTCAATCCGTGCGTGCCGTTGTGGGGATGAAGTTGAGTGCGCGCACTCTAGGGTCCGGTGGCTGTTCCGTCGCTTTCGCTCCGGGCCTCAGTCCGGCTCTCTTGGTCACGTTTCTCAAAGCCCCCCTACGATCCCGGACGGTCGGATTTCCCGAGTCCGGTTCTGGCCTCGGCTCTGCACGCCATTTATCAGAGACGGGCCTTCCCAACCGAGGCGGAGGCCTGAGCTCGCTCCGTCCGAGATCAGCTGAGTTAGAACGGAGAGCCGGTCGAACTAGGTTCACAGCCGCATCGAGAGTCCAAGAGGAGGCGTCAAGTGGCGGAGATCGCAATCATAGGAGCCGGACAAGCGGGGACCCTGGCGGCGGTAGGTCTCATGAGGGCGGGTCACCAGGTGACCCTTTACAGCGACCGCAGCGCCGACTCGATCCTCGACGAGACCCACCCGACCGGGACCGACTTCGTCTTCGGGGACAGTGTCGCCTATGAGCGAAAGCACGGAGTCGACACATTCGAGGACCGCGCCCTCCCCGCCGACGGGATCCATCTCTACTTCAGCCCCAAGGTCGGACAGGAGCTAGTACAGGTGTCCGGTCTGCTCGACGAGGGCAAAGGGTATGCGGTCGACGTGCGTTTGAAGTCGAAGCTGCGTCTCGACCAGTTGGCGGCGGGTGGCGCCAGGGTGGTCATCGAGGAGGTGAGCCCGGGACGAGTCGATGAGATCGCGGGAATGAGCGACCTGACGATGGTGGCGACAGGAAAGGGCTCCCTGGCGTCGATGTTCGAACGTGATCCTGTTCGGAGCGTGTACGAAACGCCGCAGAGATATCTCGGCATGGTCATCGTGAAGAGCATTCCCACCGACGGCTCGGGCTTTCCCAACCGGCTTCCAGGTCACACGCCGGTCTGCTTCAACTTCTACGGCGACATCGGTGAGTTCTTCTGGGTCCCCTACCACCACAAGACCCAAGGATCGTGCTGGAACCTGGTGATCGAGGCCAAGACCGGCGGTCCTCTCGACACTTTTCGCGATGTGACCTCTGCGGAGCAGATGCTCGAGGCGGTTCGAGACATCGTCTCCCGGTACGCGCGATGGGATTGGGAGACCATGAGAGAGATGGAGCTGGTGGACGACGACCCCTTCTGCTGGTTACGCGGCGCGGTGTCACCAACGGTCCGCAAACCCGTCGCCCACACCGAGTCGGGGAGGGCGCTGTGGTCGCTGGGGGACACCTCGTTTGCCTTCGATCCGATAGGGGGCCAGGGTGCCGGGTCCGGTGTCCGACAGGCCGGGTACTAAGTAGACGCCATCATCGACCGCGGTGAAGGGCCATTCGACGAGAGCTTCATGGAGGCTACCTTCGAGGGCTTCGATCGATGGCACGGCGGCCCGGCGTACAACTTCAACAACGTGTTGCTCGAGCCGCTCGACGCGATCGGGAGGCTGGTGCTCATCTCGCCAACCTGGCCTACCTGACCGGGTTCGACCCGCGCTTCGAGGAGGCGATGCTGGTGGTCGGCACCGATCTCACTCCTTTGATCCTGGTCGGCAACGAATGTGTCGGCATGGCCGACTCGGCACCCTTGCCGATGGAGATCCATCTCTTCCAGGAGCTGAGCCTGCCCAGCCAGCCCCGGGACCGGTCACGTCCGCTGGCCGAGATCCTCGGTGATGCCGGGGTCGGGGCCGGTGGTGCCGGCATCGGCGTAGTGGGATGGAAGACCTTTCCCGACCGGCGCCGGCTCGACATCCCAGCCTTTCTCGCCGACGTGATCCGGGAGATCACGGGTCCCCAAGGGCGTGTGGAGAACGCCACCGATCTCCTCATCGACCCCGGCCAGGGGCTGAGGGTGATCAACGAGGTGGAACAGCTCGCCGTCTTCGAGCATGCCGCCTGTCGGACCTCGGATGGGGTGCGCCGACTCCTGTTCGGGATCGAGCCGGGGCTGACCGAGCGGGAGGCGGTCGGGCTCCTCGAGTGGGATGGGACACCGCTTTCGTGTCATCTCATGCTCACCGCCGGTGATCGTGCCCGTCTCGGGCTGCTCAGCCCGGGAGACCGCACGATCGAGAGGGGTGACCCCTTCACCGTCGCCTTCGGGATCTGGGGAGCGCTCAACTGCCGGGCCGGGTGGGTGGTGGCCGACGAGACGGAGCTCCCTGAGGGCGTGGAGGACTATGTCGACAGGTCGGTCGTCCCCTACTTCGAGACGGTGGCCGAGTGGTATCAGGCGCTCCACGTCGGTCAGAAGCGTCACGTGCTCCACGACATAGTGGAACGCCGGCTCGACGACCCCTTCTTCGGGATCTTCCTCAACCCGGGTCATCAGATCCACCTCGACGAGTGGGTCAACACGCCGATCGCACCCGGGTCACAGATCGAGCTGGCATCGGGAATGGCCCTCCAGGTCGACATCATCCCCGCCACCGGAACGCCCTACTTCACCACCAACATCGAAGACGGGATCGCCCTGGCGGACGAGACCCTCCGGCAGGATTTCGCCGCCAGGTACCCCGGGGCATGGAACCGGATCCAGAGACGGCGTGAGTTCATGAGGAGCTCGCTTGGCATCGACCTCCACCCCGACGTGCTCCCCTTCTCGAACATCCCCGCCTATCTGCCGCCCTTCCTGCTCTCCCCCGACCGGGTCATGACCCTGACCTGAGCTCGGGCCCGGTCAGGGACGCCAGATACGCCCGTCAGGCCAAAACGTCTCGAAGTCCTTGGGGAAGACGGTGAGCGCCGGCAGGAGAGCGAGGTCCTGACCCTCCAGGGGTCCCTCCCGGGCCAGACCGAGCGAAGGGTCGAAGCGGGTCCCGGTGGCCACGTCCACCAGCCCTCCGTCCACGACGGCCAGCTCGACGACTCCCCCTTCGACCCGACGGGAGAAGACGGCCCATCGGTCGGGATCACCGGGGTCGACGACCACGGCCACCTCCGCCCCGCCCACCACGTCGTTGACCACTCCCAGCCCGGCCACATCGGCATATGGATAGGCGGTGGTCTTCGAGCCGATCTCAACCACGATGGCGATATCGTCGAGACCGACCACCATGGGGAAGCCGAAGGTGTCGATGGCCAGGGTCTCGGGATGGGCGGCCACCCAGGCATCCCACTGGGTGAGGGTCGAGGGGAGCAGCTCGATCGTGGACCCCTTCAGCTCACCGACGATCGCCTCGCCCAGCGGCTGGCTCCAAACACTGCCGGTCTCGTGGTCCCACCAGGTCATGGCGTTCCCCCACAGGGCCCCCTGATTGCCGAACAGGACCTCCCGGCCCCCGATCTCCCGGCGATGGACCATCGCCGTCCCGCAGAGCGGTCACCAAGAGACCAGGATCGGGCTCCCGGCCAGCCAGTCGTTGACCATCTCGTGGACGTTGAGGAAGTTGATCGGGAAGGCATGCGCCTCGCCGTCGAGGGCGACACCGACGATCAAGGTGTCGGACGGCCAGTCGACCTCCGAGGCAGACACGAACACAGGGTCATAGACCGGGTCGATGTCGTCACGCCGGAGCACCTGACGGAACCCTTCCGGCACCGACTCCCCTGCGCCCACCGGGTCGTAGGTCACTGCCGGATCACCCTCCACTGCCTCGAGGAGGGGCTGATCGGCCGCCGGCTCGTCTCCTCCGAACAACCGGACGGCGCCCACCGCGCCGGCAACCACGACCAAACCGATGATGGTCAACAATGTTCGAGGCGCTCCGCTGCTCACGTCTTTTGGCTACAACACTCCCGGAGCTACACCATTCCTGAGGCACGAGCGCTAATACGGCGTGAATCCGACACGTTTAGGCCCAGGACCCCGACATGATCGACCAATCGTCGCCTCCGATCCGACGCCTTACAAACGTGGCATCGAATGGTTGCGATCCGGGGAACCGACACCCGACAGTGGTGGCGGCAGAGCAAGCGTGAGTAGGTGACATTGCAACTCACCGGTCGGTGTCTCGAGGCGAGACTGGTGCCGCTGGACGGCTCCGTCTAGCCGGGAGGCCATGTCATGGAGAGGACCGATGATGGGAACACCATCGAGCTGGGTGGTCTCGGCCCCGGGCGGTTACCGGGTCGATATCGCCCCGACCCTACCCGTGCCCACTGCGTCTGCCCCGGTACCCGATGTGTTCGTCGTCGCAGGCCGACCCTCGTCACGGAAGCCGGCCGCTGACATGGGTGTAGCCGACCCGGACCCGTGACCCATCGCTGGTGAGGGTCACGTGGTAGTTGAGGTCGGTCCGGTAGGAGACGAATCCCCGGCCGGCCAACTCCGCCACCACGTCGGGGTGGGGATGGCCGTGGGGCACCACGTGGCTGCTCATGACCAGCCGGGTGCGTCTCGGGCTGATTCGATCGAGGAGGGGTGTCTGATCGGCCGGGTCGAAGATCCCGTTGCGTCCACCATGATGGGGAACCTGCACGTAGGTCGGGCTTGGAGGGAGCCTCTCGATGATGACCGGCCAGTTCTCGGCCTCGGCGTCACCGGTGAGCACGAGGCTGGTCCCTCCCAGGGTCAAAGCCAGCACCACCGAGTTGTTGTTCTCGTTGCTGGTGTCGATCTCATTGAAGTTGGGCCATAGCACCCGCAGTTCGGCGGGGAAGTCGACCTCGGGAGCCCCCAGGATCTTGGTCTCGTCGATGGCCTGATGGTTGAGGACCCGGTCGCTTCGGTTGGCGAAGTCGAGCAGGACGCCGTAGGTGGTCGAGGCCACCGACTTGGGGTACCAGAAATGACGGGTCCCAAAGGTGCGGATCATCTCCTTGAGACCACGGGCATGGTCGGCGTGACCGTGGGTCAGCAGCACCCACTCGAAGTTGTGCTGCTGCGCCTTCCAGTCGATCCCGAGACGCTCGAAGTAGCGCTTTACGAATGCAAGAGCGGTGCGCTGTCGCTCGTAGTCGTTGCAGTCGATGAGCCCGAATCGTCTCCTCCCCGAATCGTCGAAACCGTCGATGAGGACACAGTCACCCCAACCGACGTCGATCAGCGTCACCGAGAGTTGGCCCATCTCACTCCACCCGATATCTCAACTTGATCTTCTTCTCCGGGAAGGCTCGCCGCGCCTCCTCGATCTGGAGCTCGGCCCAACGGTTCACGGCCCGAGTCTCCGATGGTGAGGCGAGCACCTTCCCTACCGCCTCGGCAGCCATCAGCTCGGTCAACGTGATGTCACCTGCGGTGTAGCGGTAGGCCAGCTGAAAGACCCCCAGCTCGACCCGGAGCACCTCCCCGCGGCCCAGCCTCTCCACGATCTCGCTCGTCCCCCATACCGGGGCCCGCTCGCACCAGGTCTTGGGAAGCCACACGTCCTCCAGTTGCACCGTCAGCGGGCCCTCCTTCTCGAGAGCGAAGAGGGCGGCGATGTCGTCGGGGTCGATGAACAGATCGGGGTCGGCATCGGTCTTCGGGTCGGGGGGGCGCACCGCGCTGTAGACCACACCGAGCACGCCCAGGGCGCCGAGACCCTGGAGACCGGCGAGCGGGGGCAGCTCCACGGCCCACACCGAGGCCGGCGCCTCGGTGGTGACCACGAAGTATGTGGCGCGCAACATCGCCTCCCCGTCGATGTCGCGCTCGGCGTCGACGGTCACGGGTATGTGGACCTGATGCATCCCGCCGGTGGAATCTATCCGCCCTATCGCCACGGTTGTCTTTCTTTCGCGATCTCGACGCGACCAACCGTTTCTGTGAAGCTAATTACCTGCTATACGGGGAATAAGCTTCACAGAAGTGTGGGCAGTCTCTGGAAAAGTCGTGATCTGGGGTAGGCGTCGCGGCATCCGGCGGTGATGGCGGCTTGGAGCGCCTCGGTGTCGACGTGGGGGCCATAGGCGATCACGGGGGGGCCGATGGCGACGACCTCCGTGGGGCTGAAACCGGTGCCGAGATCGAGAAGGATCAGGTCGGCTGTGTCAAGACCCGGATCGTCGAGGGTCCTCGCCACCCCGGCGTCGGGAACAGCCAACCGAATCCGTTCGGCGTCCATGAGGTTACGGGTGAGCACCACGAGACCGGCCATTCCGAGATTCAAATGCTCGCCCTAGGGTGTTGACAAACGGGCATCCTTGCGCCTATGTTCGTTCGGTCGAACGACCGATTAGCCGAACCTGGAGTGTTATGACCACCACTGAGCAGAAGGGCGAGACCGCCCGAGGGATCCTCACCGCAGCCAAGACCGCCCTGCTCGAGGTGGGGTATGCCGGATTGTCCACCAGGGCAATCGCCGAGACCGCCGGAGTCCCTCTCAGCCAGATCCATTACCACTTCGGGTCGAAGCAGGGGTTGGTCCTCGCCGTTCTGGAACGGGAGAACCAGCGACTCCTCAAACGACAGGAGCGTCTCTATCACGAGGAACTGCCGCTGTGGAAGCAGTGGGAGCAGGCCTGTGACTATCTCGAGGACGATCTGGCCTCCGGATATGTCCGGGTGCTCCACGAGATGATGGCGGTGGGATGGTCCGACCCCGAGATCGGCAAGGCGGTGTGGGGCCAGATCAAGGGTTGGTTCGACCTCCTCGCCTCGGTGGCCGAGCGAGCGGCAAACGAGTTGGGCGGTCTAGGACCGTTCACTCCCTCGGAGGTAGCTGCCCTGGCTGGTCTTCCCTTTTTGGGGGCCGAGGCGATCATCCTCCTCGGGCTCACCGAGAAGGATCTGCCTGCCCGATCTGCGTTGCGCAAGGTGGGCGCGATCATCCGTACCATGGAGGAGGAGTCATGAGGGCTCGGGAGCCCGACCGGTCGGGAATGGTCGAGGTCGACGGAATCGGGATCGCCTACGAGGTCTTTGGTGACGGCGAGCCGACGATCCTGCTCCTCCCCACCTGGATGATCCTCCACTCCCGGTTCTGGAAGCTCCAGGTGCCCTATCTGTCACGGCACTTCAGGGTGGTGACCTACGACCCGCCCGGGAACGGGAAGTCCGAACGCCCCCTCGACCCGAAAGCTCACGGCGTCTATCCCCATCTTCGCTACACCGAGAGGATGCTCGATCAGGTCGGCGCCGATGCCGCGGTCCTGGTCGGGCTGTCCCAGGGTGGGGAGTTCGGGGTCTCCTTCGCCGCCGAGAGGCCGGATCGAGTTCTGGGGATGGTGCTGATCGGTCCCGCGGTCGCGGTATTGGAGAAGGGCCCCAGCGAGCGGGCCCGGTTCATCATTCAGAATTTTGAGCGGACCCACCCTCCATTGCCGCCATCGGGCGTCCCCCGGGGCGTCCCCGACGAGCCCGGCGACTGGACCAAGTACAACCGGCAGTACTGGCTCGGCGACCTGGAGGACTTCGCCTGGTTCTTCTTCGGGCAAGCCTTACCGGAGCCCCACTCCACCAAGCAGATCGAGGACTGTGTTGGCTGGACCGTCGGCACCGCCGGTGAGCTACTCGGAGCGGAGTGGGATGCCCCCAACGGCGACATCGCCCAGTATCGGGAATGGGCAGCGAGGGTTAGCTGTCCGGTGCTTCTCATACACGGCGTCGACGATCGGATAGTGCCAATCGATTACGCCGAGGAGCTGGCCCGGCTCACCAGGGGCCGGCTCCTGACGATCGAGGGGGCCGGGCACATCCCACTGGCCCGGGACCCGGTGAAAGTGAATCTCGCCATCAGGGATTTCGTGGAGGTGGTGGCTGCGTGAGGGCGTCGCTTCCCACCGAGGAGGGTGTCGTTGACCGTGACGGGGTCGAGATCGCCTATGAGGTCTATGAGAACGACGGCCCGACTGTCTTCCTCCTCCCGACCTGGTCGATCTTCCACAGCCGGATCTGGAAGATGCAGGTCCCCTACCTGGCCCGGCACTTTCGGGTTGTCGTCGCCGATGGCCGCGGCACCGGCCACAGTGGACGGCCGGCCGGTCCGGCCGGCTACACCGTCTCCCAATTCGCCGAGGACGCCTTCGCGGTAATGGACGCCACCAAAACCGCGGCTTCCGTTTTTGTGAGTTTGTCCTGCGGCGCCCTCTGGGCCCTGGAGATAGGCGACAGGGCGCCGCACCGAGTTGCTGGTTCTGTATTCATCGGACCAGCTGTGCCGCTGGCCCCACAGTTGGACGAACGAAGAGTCCAGCGCTGTGATGAGATCATTTCAGACCCACAGGAGTGGGAGAAGTACAACGTCGCGTACTGGCATCGCGAGCACCTGGGGTTTCTCGGGTTCGTCGTCGCGAAGATGTTCACCGAGCCTCACTCCACCAAGCCGATCGAAGACTCGATCTCCTGGGGGTTGGACACTTCGCCCCAAGTGCTTACTGATAGCGACCGAGCCCTCGACACCGTGACTCGGCTCGGGGTGGGGCGACAGGCGAAGCGAGCCCGGTATCCGATCCTGGTCATCCAGGGAGACCATGATGCGGTACGCAACCCCGCGCAGGCTGCGTCGTTCGCGGAACTCTCTCGAGGCGATCTCCTCAAGCTGCAAGGGTCCGGTCACGCGCCGAACGTGCGGGATCCGGTTCAGGTGAACCTGGCGATCAAGGAGTTTGTGGATCGGCTCGCAGCCCGAAAGACGGTCCTGGCATGAGGGCGCGCTACCCCGACAGCGAGGGCTATATCGACCGCGAGGGGGTCGGCATCTACTTCGAGGTGCACGGCGAAGGTGAGCCAACCCTGATGCTCATCCCGTCGAGCCCGATCACCCACTCCCGCTCGTGGAAGGGTCAGATCCCCTACCTCGCCCGCCATTTCAAGGTGATCACGATGGACGGCCGGGGCAACGGGCGGAGCGACAGGCCGACAGCGGTCGAAGCCCATACCCGGAAAGAGAACATCGCCGACATGCTGGCGGTGATGGATGCAGCCGGGGTTGACTCGGCGGCATTTGTCGCCCACTGCCACGCCAACTGGTGGGTGGTGGAGCTGGTCGCTGCCCACCCGGAGAGGGCGCTGGCTCTGGTGGCCATCGAGCCCGGGATCCCCTACCTCGGAGGGGGTAATCCGTATTGGGCCATGAGCTCGGACACGTTCGAAGAAGTGCTCGAGGAACCCAGCGGGTGGCAGCTGTTCAACCGCCACCTGATCGAAACTGAGCACAGACGTTGGCTCGAGTTCTTCTTCACCGAGCAATTGGTCGAGCCCCACTCCACCAAGCAGTTGGAGGACATGGTGGGTTGGGGGCTCGAGTCGACAGGTGAGATCCTGGTGGCTGGGGAGCTGGGGCAGGAGCTGAGCGCTCCGGAACGCGAGGAGTTCGAGGAGCTGTGCCGATCTCTCGACCTGCCGATCCTGGTTATCCACGGGGAGTTAGACCCTTGCCAGCTCGTAGGGAAAGGGCGGGCGTTCGCCGACCTGGTCGAGGCCGACTTGGTGGTCTTCGAGGGAGTCGGGCATCTCCCCCACGGCCGCGAGCCGGTCAAAGTCAATCGGTTGATCAAGGATTTCGTGGGTCGGGTCGGCGTCAGGATCGAGGTCACAGCATGAGGGCGCGTTATCCCGACCGGGACGGGATCGTCGAGCGGGAGGGCATCGACCTCTACTACGAGGTCTACGAGAACCAGGGGCTGACGGTAGTGCTGGTGCCGACCACCACCATCTTGAACTCTCGCCAATGGAAGGGGCAGATCCCTTACCTCGCCCGGCGGTACCGGGTGGTCACCTTCGACGGCAGAGGCAACGGCAAATCCGGCAAGCCGGACACTGTGGACGCATATCGCACCCCCGAGCTGGTGGAAGACATCGTGGCGGTGCTCGATAGCACCGGCACCGAGCGGGCCGTTCTGGTGGCGCTGTGTCACGCCACACCCTGGATCCTGGATATCGCCACCCGTGCCTCACACCGCGTGTCGGGTCTGGTCGCCATCGGCCCGCACGTCGATCACATCGCCGCGGGTCATGCCCATTGGGCCAGAGCGGGGGCACGCTGGAACGAGACCCTCGATCGCTATGAGGGCTGGGAGATGTTCAATCGACACTTCTGGTTGCATGACTACCCCACGTGGCTCGAGTTCTTCTTCTCCGAGCTCATACCCGAGTCGCACTCAACCAAACAGCGTGAGGACGCGATCTCCTGGGGTCTCGGCACGACCGGCCCGATCAGGGTCAGCGAATTGGAGGCGCGGGCCCAGGGAGTGCGCACTCCGGAGGAAACGATCGCCGTCTGCCAGTCGGTCAGCCAGCCGGTGCTAGTCATCCACGGCACCGACGACCGTTGCCAGGCCGTGGAGAAAGGACGTGCCCTGGCCGAGCTGACCGGAGGGTCGCTCATCGAAGTCGAAGGTGGTGGTCACGGACTTCCCGGACGCGAACCCGTAAAGGTCAATCTCGCCATCGACACGTTCGTTCGACAAGTGGAAGGAGCCCCCATGCGGAGCCAAACGTGGACACGCGCTCTCGACCGGCGCAGGAAGGTCCTCTACATCTCGTCGCCGATCGGCCTGGGTCATGCCAGGCGGGACCTGGCGATCGCTCAGGAGCTGAGGGCTCTCCAACCCGATCTCGTGATCGAGTGGCTGGCCCAGAGCCCGGTGACCGACGTGCTCGAGCACGCCGGGGAAAGGATCCACCCTGCCAGTGAGTGGCTCGCCTCGGAGTCGAGCCACATCGCCTCAGAGGCCACCGGTCACGAGCTGCACTGCTTCCAGGCATTGCGGAGCATGGACGAGATCCTCCTCGCCAACTTCATGATCTTCCAAGAGGTCGTCGAGGAGGGGAACCACGATCTGATCATCGGGGACGAGGCGTGGGACATCGACCACTTCTGGCACGAGAACCCCGAGCTGAAGCGGGGATCCCATGTCTGGATGACCGATTTCGTGGGATTCATACCGATGCCCGAGGGCGGGGAGAGGGAGGCCTACCTCACCGCCGACTACAACGCGGAGATGATTGAGCACATCGCCCGCTTCCCCCGGATTCGGGATCGGGCGATCTTCGTGGGCAACCCCGACGACATCTATCCGGAGGTGTTCGGGCCAGACCTGCCCAAGATCAGGGATTGGACCGAGGATCACTTCCAATTCTCGGGCTACATCACCGGCTTCACCCCGCCGACGCCGGACCAGGCGGAGGAGTGGAGAGCAGAGGTCGGCTTTGGCGAGGACGAGAAGGTCTGCGTGGTCACCGTGGGCGGCTCCGGTGTGGGCAAGGACCTTCTGGAGAAGGTGATCGAGGCCTATCCGATGGCGAAGCAGCGTTTGCCCGAGCTAAGGATGATCGTGGTCGCCGGGCCCCGGATCGAACCCGGGTCGCTCCCCGGCCACGAAGGGCTGGAGGTATATGGCTATGTCGACCGTCTCTACCGGCATCTCTCGGTGTGCGATCTGGCGGTGGTCCAAGGTGGGCTCACCACCACCATGGAGCTGACCGCGGCCGGACGGCCCTTCCTCTACTTCCCGCTGCGCAGCCACTTCGAGCAGAACTTCCATGTCCGGCATCGTCTCGATCAGTACGGGGCGGGGAGGTACATGGAGTACCACACGACGGATCCCGACCAGATCGCCGAGGCGATCGTCGACGGCACCGGCAAGACAGTTCGCTACTCGCCGGTGGAGACCGATGGGGCGGCGCGAGCCGCCGCCATGATCGCCGAGCTGGTCTAGAAGCGGGAGAAAGGAGGAGCCAGAACAAACACACTCATGCCAGCCAATTCGGTCGTACGACCGAACGATCCTTATAGAGAGGAAGCAATGAAACGGACAACAATCGTGCTGTTGGTACTGGGCCTGGTCGGTCTTACCGCCACCCCGGTATCGGCTTCACATCTGGAGAAGCAGCGCACCGATGTGCTCGCCTTCGCCGACCTCGGGGACACGGGCGATGCCCGGCTGTGGCGCACCAATAACAGAGTGCTGACAGCCGCCGGCGCCGAGGGCATCCCGGCCGGGGTCTACACCATGTGGTGGGTCGTCTGGAACACCCCGGAGGGATGTGCCACGCCCTTTGCATGCGGCGAGGCCGACTTGTTCGACCCCGAGGGAGACACCGGTCTGGCCATCGGCTACGCCGGAGGTGACATCGTCGGCGCCAACGGGCGCCTGCGGGTGGTCGCCCATCTCAGGGAAGGACGGGCTCTCGACGGGTTCCCCTACCCGGAGTTCGGGGCGATCGGGGTGAGTCTCACCGAGACCAGCCTGGTCGACTCGAAGCATGCCGAGATTCATCTGGTGCTGCGCAGCCACGAGGAGCGGATCCCGGGGTTGATCCAATCGCAGTTGAGGACCTTCAACGGC
>JAKEHF010000089.1 GCA_022615295.1 Actinomycetota bacterium
CACCCGTGCTCGACTCGGTATCCACCACGGTCGGCGCACCCGCGACGGGGCCTCTATTCATCGTGAGAGACCCCGAAGTCAGCCTCCTTATCGGCCCGCTTTCCGATGAGGTCGTCCCGGCGCGGGCCTACGCCGTGTTCGATGTGGGAGGACGGAGCCTCGAGGCTGTCGACCCCACTCCGTTGTGGGTCGTTGATGTAGAGGGAGAGCGACAGCAGCGTGTTCAGTTGCGCCCGCTTGGAGACTTGGCAGCTCGTGTCGGGGACGTGATCGGGGGCGTCCTGGTTCTTGATGAGACGGACGATCTGGTGTTGGCCGTCCCTCCCACGGCCATCTTTGAGGAGGATGGCGAGTTCGATGTCGAGGTTGTTGGCGTGGGGGAGCTTGAGCGGGTACCAGTCGAGGTCGGCGTCGTCGGTGACCGATGGGTTGAGGTTGAGCCGATCACGCCAGGCGCGCTTTCGGCAGAGGATGAGGTGATCGTCTTCAGCGCGGCGCCGGGATGAGTCTCGTCGAGCTGAGTCAGGCCACCAAGACGTACATGGGACCTCCCTCGACGGAGGTGCTCTCGAGATGCGACCTCACAGTGGAAAAGGGCGAGTTCGTCACGATCCGGGGCCGGTCTGGATCTGGCAAGAGCACCCTCCTCAACGCGATCGGCCTACTCACTGAGCTCGACGGGGGTTCCTACAACCTCCAAGGAGTGGACACTCGGTCCATGCGCGAGACGGAGAGGGACCGTCTTCGGGGGGAAGTCTTCGGGTTCGTCTTCCAGAGCTTTCATCTCGACTCAACACGAACGGCACTGGCGAATGTCATCAGCGGCATGCGTTTCCAGCACGCGATACCTCGTCGGACGCGCAAGGCGACGGCGGTCGCCGCGCTCGAGAGGGTCGGACTCTTCCATCGGTCGACGTGGCTAGCTGGTCGACTGTCCGGCGGAGAGAAGCAACGGGTCGCTTTAGCAAGAGCTATCAGCTCACATCCTTCCATCCTGCTGTGCGACGAACCGACCGGGAACCTCGACTCGGACACCGCGAGGGACATTCTTGGTCTGATCAGGTCAATCCACCGCGACGGGGCGACCGTGGTCCTCGTTTCCCACGAGCCAGCGGAGCTTGTCGGTGACTGTGTGGTCTATGAGATGGTGCGGGGCCGATTGGTAAGAGAGTCGTGAGAACGCTCGCCCGTCAAGTGGTGGACGCAACAATTGAGGCGTACTTGGATCTGTCGTCGCGACCCCTGAGGGCCCTTTTAGGGACAGCGGCCGTACTCGTCGCGACCGGCACAGCGGTCGGGACAGCTCACCTGGTGGAGGCAGGGCGTCTACAAGTCGCATCAGTGCTTGACGAGCAGAGACCGACCGTCGTGGAGCTGGTTGTGGACGGTGCCGATATGAGCGAGCTCATAACGCTCGAGGATGAGGTCTCCAGTGCAGCCGGCGTGGAGGGTGCCGCCTTGGTGGCTCGGATGCCGGCGCTGGTCGAGGTATCTCCGAGCGCAACACCTCGAATCGACGCCGAGAAGACGATGCTGCAGGTGGTAGGGATCGGTGAATCAGCGCCCCGTGTCCTCGGGGGTCAGCGGCTAACAGGCTCTCCCCTTCAATCTTGGTACTACGAACGCGGTGCTCGAGTCGCCTTCTTGGGTGAGATAGCCGCACGAACTCTGGGCCTTAGTGGATCAAGGTGGCCGCCCGGACTCGAGATCAACGGAGTGTGGTACGCATTTGGGGGGATATTTCAGCTTGGATCGAGGTACCCCGATCTCGCCGCTTCAGTTCTCATGCCTTGGAGCGTTATCGGTGCGATGGCCGACGAGTCTGATTCCGTGCCTGACACCGTCCTGATGGTGCGGACACACCGTGATCATACGGAGCTGCTGGCAGAACGCCTGCCTTGGATCATCGCCCCTTACAACCCGGGGTCCGTTACCTCGTTCATGGCGCGGTCACCGGAGACCTTGGCCGCTGCCATCAACCCGGAAGTCACCCGTATGGCAGCGGTTGTCACGATCGCCACTGGAGCCATGGGATTGCTGAGCATCTCGATCATCACGCTCACCAACGTTCTCGAGCGAATCCCGAGAATCGGGTTGGAGCGGGCCCTGGGTGCGAGTCGTGGAGTCGTGGCCCTTGAGGTGATCATCGAGTCGACCATGCTCGGACTCATAGGTGGCATAGTCGGGGCCAGTCTCGGCCTCATTGGATCCGCCGTGTTCGCGTCTGCCCGCGGTTGGCCCGGAGTTTTCGATCTGATGCTCACATGGATCTCCGTCGTCGTGGCAGCGACGGCGGGCGCGATGGCTGGCGTTGGCCCGGCGGTCAGAGCGGGCAGAGTCGAACCAGACGTCGCCCTCAGATCAACCGTCGTTTGAAGGTTGTAGGGCCACCCAGAGAGGGAAAGGCTCTCCCAATTCACTCGTGGATGCTGACCTCCTCGAACCCGCAGGAGGCCACGCTCTCTCCCCAGGCGGCGACACCGACACGGGTGGCCCGGGCGAGGAGTGGCGTGGGGAAGGAGCCCACCTCAGTGTCGTCGACGTAGACGGTGGCCGTCGAATCCTCGACACGGATCGAGACCACGGCTGAGACGCCCAAGGGGACCGATGCGGGCCACCGCCCGAGGGCGCTGGTGGCGGAACCTTGTGCGAGTTGGGCAACCACCTCACCGTCCCCGAGCGAGACCACGACAAGGGAATCGGACCCGCCGACGGCGAGCCCGCACCGCGAGTTGGCGGTGTTGGTGGCGGTTTCCACCTGCACCGCGTAGGGCTCCTCAAGGGGTCCATACTCGATGGTGCTCCAGTAGGTCTGGTCGCCGGTCGTGCTGGTGAAGTCGACGAGATAACGGCCCCGGTCGAAACCGAATGCATAGGTCGCCGGCCCGTCGGTGAACTGGCCCTCCGCCCATCCCCGTTCGTTTCCGGTATAGGTCTCGGTCATCGTGGGGGCGAGACCGGCGAGCACCGTCGGGGTGGTGGGCCTGAGGGCCGCCCAAAGACCACCGAGACCGACCACAAGCACCACCGCTCCGACAGCCCAGCGCCGTCCCCGGGGGCGTCTCGAAGCGGGGAGCTCCCGTTGACGTGAGGGCGCGGCCGCACTGCGCACCGGTGGCGTGTGAACCACACCCGCCGTCTCGCCGGTCGTTGCCAGGACCAGGTCACCCGCCTCGTCGAACTCGAACTTCTTGGGGGTCTGCCGTCCTTGCAGCCTGAGCTGTTCGGCGACGTGGCTGTGAAGCTCGGAGGCGGTGATCCGACCGTCACCGTCTGTGTCGGCGGCCCCGGTGGCGATGCCGTCGACCACGGCACGGGTGTAGACCGAGCCGGTGTCCCCCTCCCATGCCTGCTCCACAGCCCCGGAGGCGGCGAGGACCACACGCCCCCTGCCACCGGTGAAGGTGTCCCCGAGCTCGACCACTCCGGACCCCTTGGCCCGCAACGCCCGGGCGTAGGCCCCCGAGTAGCAGCAGTCGATCATGAGCACCTGGCTGCGGGCCGGGCTGTCGTTCATCACCGCGTTCACCAGGTCGGCGCCGACCGCGGTGGTGCGGAGCAGGTCACGGTCGGTGTCACGCAGGGCGAAATAGAGGTTGCCGTCGTCGTCCTTGACCCCATGACCGGTGAGATAGAGGAGGAGCAGGTCGTCCCGGCTCCGGTCGGTCTTGCAGAAGCGCTCGACCCGACGCTGAACAGTCTGGGCCTCGGCATTGATCAGGGTCTCGACCTCGAAGCCGCCCCGGTCACGGAGCACCCTGGCCAGCTCCAGGGCGTCCTCCAAAGGGGCGGCGAGCCGGTCGAGCCGGATGTCGTCGTATTCGGTGGTCGCCACCAGCAGGGCCAGCCGCCTGCCTTGGGTCATTCGGCGAGGAGGGAGGCGACGATGGAATCGATCTGCTCCCGGTCTAGCTGGTGGGGTATCTCGAGGGAGGTCCCGTCGGGCTTGGTGACCCTCACCATGCAGCGGTTTCGCTCCTGGGCCCATCTCCCCAGGATGGTGATGAGGGCGGGCATCGCCGAGCCGGCCATGGACACCGCGATAGTGGCGAGGAGGTCGATATCGCCCTTGGCCCCGGGGATGCTTCTCGCACTGAGGGTGGAGGTACTCGTGCCCTCCAACCCGTCGAGCTCACGGCGCAGACTCCGGGTCGCCCGATCCAGCTCCTCGGGTGAGGCGTCCTGCTCGATTATCTCGAGCACCAGGTCCTGGTCGGCCCCCATGACCGGGAGCATACGATCGAGCGGACCACGGACGACGACCCCTGGCCCCAAAAAACCCCCGTTCTGTGAAGATCTTCGCGGACCCCCGCGTCAAAGATCTTCACAGAACGGTTGGGGCGGTGACTAGCCGGACGTCAGGCGATAACCCATCCCCCTCACGGTCTCGATCTTGTCCTTGCCCAACTTCTTGCGCAGATAGCCGACGTATACATCTACCACGTTGGACCCGGAGTCGAAGTCGTAACCCCAGACGTTCGACAGGAGCGGAGCCGGTGGGTCGTCGCCGAGAAGATGGGCGACCTCGGGGAGGTCGGGATCGATGAGTGTCGCGGTGCGGGGATGTACCGGGCTCACCGCCGGGTGGCGGCACGACCCCGGGTCGGCTCCTCCGGTTCGGGGAGAGGGGCCGGATAGCGGTGCTCGAGGCTCACGTAGACCGGTGTCGAGACGAAGACCGAGGAGTAGGTGCCGACCAGGATCCCCACGAGCAGGGCCAGTGCGAAGTCGGCCAGGGTGTCGCCACCCAGCACGAGGAGGGCGACCAGGATGAAGATCGCCCCCAGACCGGTGTTGATGGTCCTGGGAATCGTCTGCAGACAGGCGTCGTTGGAGACCAGGGCGACCTCGGTCTCGGGATTGAGCCGCCGCTGCTCCCTGATCCGGTCGAAGATGACCACCGAGTCGTTGATCGAGTAGCCGATCACCGTGAGAAGGGCCGCCAGGAAGACCCCGTCGAAGGTCTTGCCCACCCAGGCGAACAACCCGATCAGCACCGCCACGTCGTGGAACATGGCGATCACCGCGGCCACGCCCATCGTCCACCGGAACCGGAAGGCCAGGTAGAGGAGCTGGATGACCAGGGCGACAGCCAAGGCGATCAAGGCCTTGTTGCGTAGCTCGGTCCCCAGGGTCGGCCCCACGAACTGGTCACGGACCTTCTCGGCGTCACCGGTTGCGTCCACGACCACCCCGGTCACCTCGGCCTCCTCGGCGGCGGTGAGCTGGGCAGTGCGGATGATCACGTTGCCCTGCCCGGAGAGTTGGACGACGGCACGGGGGAAACCGACTCCGGCCAATGCGGTCCGTAGCTCGTCGAGGTCCAGCGTTTTGCTGGTCTCGAACTCGAGCAGACGTCCCCCGGAGAACTCGATCCCGAAGTTGAACCCCCTCGACACCATCCCGGTCCCCGACACCAGGACGACGAGTCCACCGACGACGAGGATCTTGCCCAGATGACGGAACAGGTCGGGTCGCCGCTCCTCAAGCGAGCGGCGGAGACGGTGCCCGACCTCGAGACCGAGCAGCGAAGGGCGGGAGGCGATGGCCTCGCTCCGTGTGATCATGTCGACGAGAACTCGGGTGACCACCAGAGCGGTGAACATGGAGACGACGACACCGACCGAGAGGGTGACCCCGAAGCCACGCACCGCACCCGTGGCGAAGAAGAAGAGAATCAGCGCGGCGAGGAGGGTGGTCATGTTGGAGTCGGCGATGGCGCTCCACGCCCGTGTGAAGCCTGCGGTGGCGGCTTCCCGGACCCCGACGTCAC
Organism: Actinomycetota bacterium; assembly: GCA_022615295.1. Taxonomy (GTDB): domain Bacteria; phylum Actinomycetota; class Acidimicrobiia; order Spongiisociales; family ZC4RG35; genus ZC4RG35. Next base: position 5,774 of record JAKEHF010000089.1, read on the forward strand.
CCTGGTACTCCTCTTTGGTCCGCTCGTAGACCAGGACGTTGGCGTCCACCGCCATCCCGATGGCCAGGACGAAACCGGCGACACCGGGGAGGGTGATCGTGGCGTTCATCCACAACAGCACCGCCGACGTGGTCAAGGCGTAGAGGACGAGGAAGACCGCAGCCACCAGACCGAGCAGCCGGTAGTAGACGATCATGTAGAGGATGGTGAGGGAGGCTCCGATGAGTGCCGCGTCGAGACTCGCCTCGATGGCGGCCTCGCCCAGTGTGGGCCCGATGGTCCCCTGCTCGATGATCGTGATCGGCACTGGGAGGGCGCCGGCCCGGATGAGCAGGGCGAGCTCCGAGGCCGACTCCTGGTCGAACTGACCCGTGATCACGGTCTGACCCCCGACGATCCCCACGTCACAGAGGACGTCCGCGGAGACCTGGGGGCTGGAGATCACCGTCTCGTCGAGGACGATGGCAACCCGGCGGGTGGGTGAGCCGAGTGGCTCGCAGGCGGCATCCGAGGTGAGGTCGGCCCAGGCGTCCGATCCGTCGCCACGAAAGTTGACCTGGACCGTCCACTGCCCGAATTGGTCGAAGAAGGGTATGGCGGTCTCCACCTGCTCACCGATGAGCGCCGCCGGCCCGACGAGGAGGGGAAACCCGTCCTCGTCGTCGAGGAGACGGTTCTCACCCAGCTCATCGGGCTCTTCGCCGGGGAGGGGGGCGGCGATCACGGGGTGGAAGGTGAGCTGGGCGGTGCGACCGATCACCTGGATCGCCTCCTCGGGGTCGGAGACTCCGGGGAGCTCGACGATGATCCTGCGGTCCCCTGAGGCCTGGATGGTGGGCTCGGTGACCCCGACGGCGTCGACACGGCGACGGAGCACCTCAACCGTGCGGGCGATGACATCCTCGTCGACCGTCACCTCGTCGGTGTCCTCGGCCTCGAACACGATCTGGGTGCCGCCACGGAGGTCGAGACCGAGACGTGGCTGGGTGTTGACGAGCATCCACACCGACCCGGCGACGACGAGGACGGTGAGGACCGATCGCCAGCCGAATCCTTTGGACAACTCAACGATCCTCACGACGGGAGGGATGAAGTTAACCAGACCCCGTCGGTGTCACCCCCCGCGGCGGAGACGGGGGCGGAGCATCCTGGCCCAGACGAACCAGACTATGGCTGCAACGATGAGGGCGATCACCAGCCCCTGCAGCAGGTCGAGCGGGGCCTCGACCCGCTCCCACTGCTCGCCGAGCAGATACCCGGCCCCAACGAGCAGGACGTTCCACACCAGGCTCCCCAAGGCGGTGTAGAGGAGGAAGGGCCCGATCGGCATCCTGCGGAACCCTGCCGGAATCGAGATCAGGGACCTGATGAGGGGGATGCAACGGCACACCAGCACCGCGATCCCCGCTCGACGGTCGAACCAGGCTTCGGTCCGATCGAGGTCGGCCACCTCGATCCGCAGCCAGCGGCCGTGTCTGGCAACCGCTCTCCGCAGCCGGTGGGGGCCGATGGCGGCGGCGATGGTATAGAGGATCACCGCACCGGTCAGCGAGCCGATGGTGGCCGCGAGGATCATCCCGGGCAGGGAGGCTTCCCCGGTGGCGGCGACAAACCCGGCCAAGGGGAGGACGACCTCGGAGGGTATCGGCGGGAAGAGGTTCTCCAGGGCGACGAGGGCGGCCACCCCCACGTATCCCAGGGTCTCGACGACGGTGATCACCCACTCGGCGAGACCGTCGAGCATGGTCAGGGCCTCGGTGACCGGTTGGTGGGTGTCATCCTCGAATGCTGATGGATCGTGGCTTTGGGTAAAGTCCGCCGGCCCAAAACTAGATAGGCAGGGAATGTTTCATTGGACAATCGCCGTCGAGGGTGGCTGGCAGGAGTTCACCCTCGGCCCCTCGGAGTGGACGTGGCTGTGGATCGCCGCGGGGGCCGCGGTCGTCGCCCTGCTCGTCGGGGTCGCCCTTTCCCGTGGGGTGCTCGCCGCCGACCAGGGCACGGAGAAGATGAAGGAGATCGCCGCGGCGATCCAGGAGGGGGCGATGGCCTATCTCCGGCGCCAGTTCCGCACCATCGTCGTCATCCTCGTTCCGCTCGCGGTGATCGTGTTCATCACCTCGACCGAGGTGCTCAGACCCGACGGATCGACCGCCCTCTCCCTCTTCGAGTCGGGCACCTGGCGCACCGTCGCCTTCATCGCCGGGTGCTTTCTCTCCGGGCTGACCGGGTTCCTCGGGATGAGTCTGGCGGTGAGGGGGAACGTACGCACCGCGGCTGCTGCACGGAGCGGCTCTCTCCCGGCGAGTCTCAAAGTCGCGTTCCGCACCGGCGGCGTGGCCGGCATGTTCACGGTGGGTCTGGGTCTCTTGGGAGCGACCATCATCATCATGACCTTCCAGAACACCTCGTCGGCGATCCTCGTGGGCTTCGGCTTCGGTGGCTCGCTCCTCGCCCTCTTCCTCCGGGTCGGCGGGGGGATCTTCACCACGGCCGCCGACGTCGGCGCCGACCTGGTGGGGAAGTTGGAGCAGGGGATCCCCGAGGACGACCCCCGCAACCCGGCGACCATCGCCGACAACGTCGGTGACAACGTCGGCGACTGCGCCGGAATGGCCTCCGACCTGTTCGAGAGCTACGAGGTGACCCTCGTCGCCTCGATCATCCTCGGTGTCGCCGCCTTCACCTCGATCGGGGCCAACCCCGCCCTGGGTCTTGTCTTCCCGGTCATCATCCGCGCGGTCGGGGTCCTGGCCTCGATCGTCGGGGTGTTCCAGGTGCGGGCGAGACCCTCCGACCGCACCGCCATGGCCCCGATCAACAGGGGTTTTCTCACCGCCGGTCTTCTCACCGTCGCCGGGACCTTCCTCGTCTCTTGGTTCTACGTGGGAAACGAGAACAACAACGAGGGATGGAGGGTGTTCGGCGCCGTGGTCGCCGGGCTGGTCCTCGCCCAGGTGGTGAGTCGGATCACCGAGTACTTCACCTCCACCGAGGAGCGACCTGTTCGTGAGATCGCCGATGCCACACGCACCGGGCCGGCCACCACCATCCTCGGCGGGATCTCGACAGGTCTCGAGTCGTCGGTTTGGGCGATCGTCGCCATCGCCGGCGCCATTGGGGTCTCCATCGTCCTCGGCGACGGGAACCTCCAATTCTCTCTCTATCTGGTGGCCCTCACCGGCATGGGGATGCTTGCGACCACCGGGGTGGTGGTCTCGGAGGACACGTTCGGGCCGGTGGCGGACAACGCCGCCGGGATCGCCGAGATGTCCGGCGAGTTCCAAGGGAAGGCGAGAGAGGTCATGGTCAGCCTCGACGCTGTCGGCAACACCACCAAGGCCGTCACCAAGGGATTCGCCATCGGCTCAGCGGTCATCGCCGCCGTTGCGCTCTTTGCCTCCTATATCGAGACCATCGCCGCCGAGCTCGGGATCGAGGCTGTGGGGTCGGAGATCTTCCACCTCCCCGAGACCTCGATCAACGTCGCAGATCCTGCAACCTTCATAGGTCTGCTCATTGGGGGGTCGGTGGCGTTCATGTTCTCCGCCCTTGCCATCCGAGCAGTGGGCCGGTCGGCGGGCGTGGTGGTCCAGGAGGTGCGTCGCCAGTTCAAGGACGGGGCGATCATGCGCGGCGAGCGCCGACCCGACTACGGGCCCGTGATCGACATCTGCACCGCCGCCTCGCTGCGTGAGCTGCTCACTCCGGCCCTGCTCGCGGTGTTGACCCCGGTGATCATCGGGTTCGGCATCAGCTACTTCGCCCTCGGTGGCTTCCTGGCGGCAGCCATCCTCGCCGGGCAGCTCATGGCCAACTTCCTCTCCAACGCCGGCGGCGCCTGGGACAACGCCAAGAAGTACATCGAGACCGGAGCGCATGGCGGTAAGGGGAGCGATCCCCACAAGGCCGCCGTGGTGGGTGACACCGTGGGCGATCCCTTCAAAGACACGGCAGGGCCTTCGCTGCACGTGCTGATCAAGCTGTTGAGCAC
>JAKEHF010000090.1 GCA_022615295.1 Actinomycetota bacterium
CGGCGCGGGGTCCGTCATCGCCGTCAACGTCAGCTCGGCCGATGACCTCCGCTTTCCGCCTCCCGGCATCCCGTCCGAGTGGCGGATCTTGTGGAACAAGCTGTTCCCCTTTACACGGCCGGTCCCGGTCCCGGGTCTCGCGGCCATCGTGATGCGGACACTGTTGCTCGCGAGCGCGCACCGTACCACTCTCGTCGAGACCGGGACCCGCATGCATTCCCGGGAAAGCCGGGCCCACTTCTCTCTGTTCGCCATCGATACCAGGGCGCTCGCCGTGGTCAGGATCGGGTTGGCCTCGATACTCATCTATCAGGTCCTGACGACTCCCCTCCCGAGCGCTTCGGCGCCGCTGATCGACTACAGCCTGATAGCCGCCCTCCCCTTCGCCCTCGCCCTCCTACTCGGTTATCGGACCAGACTCGCGGTGGCGGCCTGCTGGGCCCTCTACGGGCTCCCCCTCCGCCCCGACCTGTTCGACGGGGTGGTGCCGCTGGAGAGCTATATGTTGACGTTGTTCCTCTTCTGGGGGTTCTTCCTCCCCCTCGGCGCCCATCTCTCCGTCGACTCACGTCGGGGCGCCTCCCACACCCGAAAAGGTCTCATCCTCTCGGTCGGCAGCGCCGGGTTCCTCATCCAGGTGTTCCTCATCTACTTCTCTGCTGGGGTCACCAAGTACATGCCGGAGTGGGTGACGGAAGCCTCGGCGTTGGAGACCATCTTTGCTCTCCCCGCCTACGCCAACGACCTGGGACGGGCGATGCTGGCATTCCCCACGATCCTTGCCATCGGGTCGGTGCTCACCGTGGTGCTCGAGGTTCTCGGCTCGCTCCTGCTCATGGCCCCGGGGAAGACGCTTGCACTGCGCAGGACCGTGATCACCCTCGCCTTCATCCTCTTCCACGTGGCCCTGGCGGTTTTCATGAGCCCGATCGGCCGGTTCCCCTACGTGATGATGGTCGCATGGGTCGTCTTCCTCCCCTCCGTCTTCTGGGATCGGATCACCCGTCGACCGGTGACGGCAGAGCCCTACGTCGACACCGGCCGTATCCGCAACGTGGGGGCCGGTTTCGCCATCGTCTACATCGTGATCTCCAACCTGATCACCTGGATGTACTACCCGGCCAACGAGGGATTCCCCGCCGTTTGGCAGGCGATCGGCAAGTACCTCCTCATCTATCAGCAGTGGGCGATGTTCAGCGTCCCCTCCAGCCTCTGATCCCTTAAGCTCCCCCGACCCTGGCAGAGGAGGAGACGTTGGGTTCGCTGCTGGTTCATCTCACCCATGGCATCGAGGCGCCGAGTCGGGTCGCCCTCGCCTTCTTGGTGGCCCCGCTGGTCGAGGCCGGGGTGCCGATCTACGCATCCCGTCTCTCGGCTAACGCCCGTGGTGTCAGCGATGAAGACCTGACCGGGAAGGGGCCAGATTCGCCAGCCCCTCCGACCTGGTGGGGCTGACCTTCGCACACGACAGGGTGCTCACCTACTGATCAGCCGGCGCCGGGGCCGAGGACCCGGATCGTCTGGATGTTGTCGGCGATCTCGAGACGCCAGGTGTGCTCGCCCATCTTCCACTCCGTCTCGTACCCTGTCTCCAGGTCGACAAAGCTCTCGAGTGTCTGGCCGGCGAGACCCACCGTGATGAAGGTGTCGATGCACTCCTGTGAGTAGGGCTGGGTCAGATGGCAGAGATGGAGGCTGAGATGCGGGGCGGCCTCGTCGGAGAGCCAGGACGAGGCCATGAAGGCATACACATAGTCGTTCTCCGGGTCATAGGCTCCGGCGAGGAGGCTCGACTCGTTGAACCGATAGGTGAAGCTGTCGAACTGGCCAACCTCGGGGTGGAGGATGAAGCCTTTGACGATCTTCGGGGTCAGGTCCACCTCGTTCCAGCGTTCCGCAACCTGACCCAACTCGACGGCGAGCGACCCGGGTGCCACCACCGCGGCGATGTCCTCCTGTGCTGACGGCGGGATGGTCTGGTCCACCGCCACCCGCGGCGCCTGTTCCGGCCACAGACTGACCAGGGCTATCAGGCCCACTACAACGACGGCGGCCACACCCAACCAGAGCGCGGTGTTCTTGAGGAGCGCAGTGTGCCCAGCGGCGGTGGTCGTCGACCACCGCCCGCTCAGCCCGAGTTGGCCGGTGTCGCCGGGGGCGGCCCCAGTCTCGGCTTCGAACCCGGGGAGAGTCATCGACTCCACGTCATGATGATCGGCCCTCCGAGGCGAAATCCCAAGTGGTTTGACGGTCAGAGCGCTGCGATGACTACGGGTCATCCCGTGGTCACCGAGACGTGGGCTGGACGCCAACCGGTGGCCTCCTTGAACCTGCGGTTGCTGATCCGATGCGAGATGGTGGTCATGTTCACCGCCTCCCCGGCCACGGTCCTGGCCAGCCAAGCCGGCACCCGAGACGGACCCCGCTTCCCCAACGCCCTGAGGATGGCGGTCATGACGTCCCGCGTCGTCACAGGCTCGTCATCGGAGACGTTGTCCCGCCACGGACCCCCAGAGCCGCAACGAGGGCGGAGCCGGCATCATCGGTGTGGAGTGAGGAGACGTAGTTGTCCCCCCTGCCGACGAGCGGCAGCTTGCCCGCCGCCACCCTCCCGATGAAGGCGGCCGACGCCTCGGGTCCATACAGACGTGAGAGACGCAGCACCACGCCCGTGCCCCCGGAGGCCGCGAAACGACCTGTCTCCTCCTCGGCGACGAGGACCGAGCTGAGGATGTCGGCCACCGGATCGACCGGTGAGTCCTCGTCGATCCAGTCGCTCCCACCGTCGGCGTAGATGAAGGTGATCGACTCCTGGATAAACCGCTCCACACCGCTCTCGAGTGAGGCGTCGACGAGATTCCGCGTCGCCTCGGTGCGGAGACGATCGTTCATCGCCCACTCCTCGCGCTTGGTCATCTTGTCAAGTGGTGGGATGGCCGTGGCGAAGTGGGCCACCACATGGTGACCGGCCACGGCCCGGGTGACCGCCTCAGGGTCGAATAGATCGACCTCGGCGGGGACGGCTCCCACGCTCGCCCAGGCGCCCGCTCCCGACGACCTGGCCACCGCGGTGACCTGATGTTCGGCGGCGACAATCAGGGGCACCGCCGCCCTCCCGATCACGCCCGAGGCCCCGGTCAGGAACACCCTCATCTGAAGTTGTTTCCGAACACGAGAGACGAGATTACGGGCCGGACGGGTCTCCGCGTTTCTGGTCTGCTACGCCGGCGCTGAGCCGGACGGCACGAGGCGCCGGCGCCGCAGGGCTCGGACCAAGCCGAATGTCGTGAGGGCCCAGACGGCGACCAACGCCGCGAACCCTGCCTGAAAGCCGGCCATGGCGACATACACCGAGCCCACGAAAACGACCACAGACCTTGGGGAATAGGCCGGATAGGAGTCGTCGGAGAGGAGCACGACGACCGCGGGGAGCATCAGGGGAAGCGTGTTGAACAGGGTGTTCGGGTAGACGATCAAGGCAAGAAGGGTCAGCAGGGCGAATGACGAGGCCACCGCCCCGGGCATCGACGAAGCACGCCAGACCACGAGCAATGTGACCGCGGTGAACAGGGCTGCGGCCACCAAGAAGGGTGGGTAGAGAATCGCCTCCAGCGCGCCCGGGCCCGATGGGACGGCGTCGAAGGCGCGGCGCATCACACCGTTCAACGAGTTGATGACGGCGTCGAGGGCGAGCTGTGGGGATCGGTCGCCGGGCCCGTTCTCCAGGAACTCCCCGAACACGTCTTCGCCAAAGGCTGCCAGAGAGGCAAGCAGGGTCACGATCACTGTTAGCGCCGCGCTCAGCGCCACCCTCGACCGTCTCATGAAGACCGCCAGCAGCGCCGGGATGATCAGCAGGTGCTTGAAGACTGAGCCGATCCCCAGGGCAACCCCGCTCAGCCAACCCCTCGATTCGACCGTCCGGGCCGCGATCACAAGGGCGAGCAACCCGCCGAAGACGATCTGGGACAACCCGAACGCGCTCAGGACCGGACGGAACAGGAAGACGAGCAGCGCCATGTCGATCACACCCATGCCCCCCTGCCTCAGTGGGAAGGCCTTGTGGAGCAGGAAGATGGAGGCCCAGCAGAACCCCATCTGGACCAGGTCGTTGACGATCAGAGCGTGGGGGTAAGCCAGGTTCCCGAGTGGCGCCAACCAGAGAGCCGTGGGAGGGGCATACCAGAACCCGACCTCTTGGAGCCAGTCCCCAGGGACGGGCCAGACACTCTGGACCTCTCGAAACGTGGCCAGGAGGGCCCCGGGCCGATAGAAGGAAAGGCCCTCGACGGCGTTCCGGGCGACCGTGTAGAAGACCGGGAAGTCCCATGGGTCGGGAGAGACGACATTCCTATAGGACCGGAATACCACGAAACCGAGTGCGGCGACCAGAGCGACCACCTCGGCGACGTCAGCTCGGCGATCCCATGGGGCAGGTAGCTCCCGCACCTTTCGTCGCCACAACACGAATCCGACAACCAGCCCCACGACCGCGCCGAAACCGAGCCTCAGGATGAAGTCCAACCGCCACCTCCCACCGAGCGGACAAGCTAACTCATTGTCACCTAGAAGGCACCTGATAGGCTCTCCGGGCTGTGGGAGGCTGGGGGAAGGCGTTGCTCGCGCTGTTGGCCATTGTGGGGCTGGCCGGCGGTCTGGTCCTCATCGCCGGGGACATACCGTTCACGATGCGACAACAGGTCTATTCGATCGGTGTGTATCGGGGAGAGGATCTCCTAGATCTCGATGACCGATCCGACAACCCGACCCTCATGCGCTCGGATGTCGGCGACGAGGACGCCATCGGCGTGGCCGATCCCTGGCTGGTGACGGCAGAAGACGCCTGGTACCTCTTCTTCGAGGTGATCCTGTCCAGACCAGGGGCGCCAAACGACCAACACGGGGTCATCGGGCTCGCCACGAGCCGGGATGAGGGAGAGTCCTGGGACTATGACGGCGTCGTCCTCGAAGAAGACTGGCATCTGTCATATCCGCATGTCTTCTCGAGCGACGGCGAGCACTACATGGTCCCCGAGACTCAACAGGCCGGCCAGGTGCTGCTCTATCGCTCTGTCGCCTTCCCCCACACCTGGGCATCGTCCTCGGTGCTGCTGGAAGGACCGTTCACAGACCCGACGATCTTCGAACACGACGGACGTTGGTGGCTCTTTGTGACCGAGTCAGGGGACGAACCAGACGACACGCTGCGTCTGTTCTTCTCGGAGGACCTCGCGGGCCCCTACACCGAGCATCCCGAGAGCCCCGTCGTTGTCGGGGACATCTCGATGGCCCGCTCCGCCGGTCCCGTCGTCCCCGGCGATGCCGGCCCGGTCCGATTCGCCATGGACAACAGTGAGGGCTACGGGAGGGCGGTCCGAGGCTTCTTGATCACCTCACTGAACACGACGGTGTACGAAGAGGAGGAGCTCCCGACCTCTCCGGTCCTCTCGGGCTCCGGGGTGGGCTGGAACGCCGATGGGATGCATCACTACGCGCCCGTTCGGCTCCCCGACGGGAGTTGGGCCGCAGCGGTGGACGGCTTCTACTACGAGCGCGTGTTCGGTTTCGAGTACTGACGTGCTCGGGGTCGGTCAGTCGCCGTCGAGACCGGTTATGTCACCGGTCATGACCAGACGGTCCGACGCCTCGGTGCCCGCCCCCTCATCCTGTAGGGTTATCCAGATCTCCGGGTAGTCGGCGACATCCACCCCCGACCACAGGATGACGTCTTCGCCCCCCTCCCTGAGATGGAATGTCCCGACACTGACCCCCTCGCCGCGCCGCCAGACCCAACCCTGGTAGTAGGTGCCATCCGCGGCCGGTGGCAGACCGCTGACATCGAGACGTATCCACCATCCCGAGCCGGTCTCGGCCAGTGTCGCCACCCCTTCGGCATCCGGCGCCAGCGCGGTTCCCTCCATCACCGCCACGATCCCCGGGTCGGGGCTCGACGGGGTGAGGAGGTTTCCCGCCACCCAGATCACGCCTGCCAGGGCCAGCCCGGCTGCGACGGCGACGACGCCCCGACGCAGGGGGCTCCGAGACGTGGTGACAGGGATCTGCGTTCCGGGTGCCGGGGTCAGGGAGTCGGCCAGACCGGGTGGCGGCTCGGCCCAGGTCGGCTCGGCGGCGAGCATCTCACGGACCAGGTCGAGACGACCTCGCGCCGACGGGGCGAGACCCTCTCCGGTCTCGAGGTACCGAGCCCTCCGGTCGTCACGATTCATCGTCGTCTTTCCAATACGAGTGGTGACATAGGTTGGTTCACCGTCATCACGTCTCCTCCAGGTGTCGCAGCAGTTCGAGGAGACGTCGATGGGCCCGATGGGACCGAGACTTGACGGTCCCCAGCGGTATGTCGAGCCGCTCGGCGATCTCGGCATGGCTCAGACCCTCGAGGTGGTTGAGACGGAGCACCTCGCGCTCGTTGTCGGGGAGGCGCTCCAAGGCCAGCCTCACCTCGAAGACCTCCCATGCAGTCTCTAGACCGGGACTGACCACGGCGACATCGGTCTCGCCATGTGTCCGGCTCCGTGTCTCGGCCCGGTAGATGTCGATGGCCGTCCTCCGAGCGATGGCATAGATCCACGGCGAGAACTCACGTTGGGGGTCATAGGTCGACGCCGCTTTCCAGGCTTTGATGAAGGTCTGCTGGGTGGCGTCCGCAGCGAGCTCGCGGTCGCCGAGGATGCCGAGGGCAACGGCAAAGACCGGGCCCGCGTATCGCTCGTAGACCGCCTTGACGGCCGTCTCGTCGCCCTGGCGAAACCTCTCGAGAACCTCGTGGTCCACTCTCAGGATTCTGCCAGGTCGCGAACCAGAGCACCTCCGGCGTCGTATTGATGACATGGCCCAACCTAGCTATCCCCGACGTCTAGCCCTCTTCGCGACCGCCCTCAGCCTGATCGTTGCCGCCTGTGGTGGTGGGGAGCCCACGGCGACCACGGCACCGGAGGAGCCGACGACTGCACCGTCCGGTGGCGGGGACGCCATCGGGACCATTGCCACCGATCTGGGGACGATCCTCACCGGACCAGGGGGGCTCACCCTCTACATCTTTACCGCCGACATCGACGGCGAGAGCAGCTGCTACAACGACTGCGCCGAGCTTTGGCCGCCGATCCCCGCCGACACTCCGATCGGTCCCGGTCTCGACGCGGCGATGTTCGGGCGCACCACCCGGACCGACGGGAGCGAGCAGCTCACCGTCAACGGGAAGCCGGTGTACCTCTACACACCTGACACCTCTCCGGGCGATGTCCTCGGTCAAGGCTTCGCAGGCGCCTGGTTCGTGGTCGATGCCGACGGGGAGGTGGTCGGTGGTCCGGAGGCCGCCGCTGCGACCTCGGGGGACGAAGACTCCGACGACGGCTACCGGTACGACTACTGAGGGGGGCACGGGGTGGGCGGTGGGCGGTGAGCATCGCCCACCCCGATTGAATCAGCGAAGGGCGTAGAACCAGTTGCCGCGATAGTCCCGGTCCACCGTCTCCTGTGACTGGGCGACCGTCGCCAGGACTCCGAGCCGGTCGTTGGTGAGACCCACCGCGGCAAGGACCTCTCTGACCACGTCGAGACGGGGGTTGTCGGTGTCGAGTCTGTCTCGCTCGGTATCAGTGCTCGTGCACAGCCACACGGCGAGATCGTCGTCATCGGGGAAGGCCGCGGTGTAACGGATTGCCGTCACCCCGTCGGGCCCGAGACGATCGAGAAGCTGTGGCGTCGCCGTCTCGATCAGTGTCCAGCGATCGTCTGTTGTCACCACCTAGCTCTCTATCCGCTCATCGACCGGGGTGCAGGTGACGCGGCCTCACTCCTTGCGTCCAGCGGTCGATCACGGTGATCGACGGTCAGCCCTGTGGCACCGACTCCCAGAGACCGACCAGGTTGCCCTCGGTGTCCTTGAAGTAGGCGGAGAATCCCATGTCACCGACCTGCATCCGCTCGTTGACCGTGCTCCCGCCCGCCTGGTTTACGGCCTCGAGTGCCACCTCGATGTTGTCGACGTCGATCACCAGGTTGGGGGCGGTGAAGTTCCCGTCGCGCTGCATCATGCCGCCGCCGATGTACCCGGGCTCGGTAGGTCCTTGATCACCGGTGGGACCCGAGTTGACGAGCGTATAACCCATCTCCGGTATCTCCGTCATCTGCCAGTCGAAGACCGCTTTGTAGAAGGAGCGAGCCCGTTCCCCGTCATCGTATGGGATCTCGAAATGCACAACACGACCAGACATGTCGCCTCCTTTGCCTCGAACGTCGGCTCTCCATCGCACGCTATCACGGGCTTACGACAACCAAGAGGGCTTTGGCCTGCACTGACCCACGGTGTGAGTGTCCCGGATCTCGGAGGTTCTCAGGATCGAGTCGTCCGCTGGATCAGATTCCAGGGACAGCGCTGGGTCCGGTAGCGCCTCCGGTTACATGTCATCGGCCGAGGTGATCGAAAACCCGTTCCCGTCGGGATCGGCCAGCCCAGTGCCTTCGTCTCGGTCGCCCAGAACCGTCGC
>JAKEHF010000091.1 GCA_022615295.1 Actinomycetota bacterium
GGGGCTATGTACGTGAAGATCTTCACAGAACGGGGCTAACCCTGGTAGGCGTCGATGATGACATCGAAGTCCTTGAGGTCCTGACCGATGATCTGGGGGTAATAGAGCCTGCATCCCGCTTCGGCTAGGGCGGCGACCATCTCCGCCGGCTTCGACCCGGAGCCGTGGGGGTACTGCCGCTCCTCGTAGACCTCTTCGATCCGCTCCGTGGTCTGTCTGGTCACTTCGGCGAGCCGCGCCAGGATCCTCCGGTAGTCGGGTTCCTTCTTCGCCGCCAGGGCCGGTCCCGCCGAGCTCCAGAAGACGTCCTCGGGCCGACGCCCCGCCTCGACGGCGAGTGCGGAGGTCTTCTCAACGATCTCTGCGTAGCGGGCCGGAGGGCAGGCATAGAGGTTGTACTCGTCGGCATAACGGGCTGTGATCCGCCGGGCACGGGCATTCCCGGCCCCCCCAGCCATGAGACGCAGGTCGATCGGACGGGGTTCGGGGTCGAAGTCGGCGATGGTGTAGTGCCGGCCGGTGAATCCGCCGCCTCCCGGTGTCAACGCCGTCCGCAGATAGGCCATGGCCTCCTCGAGCATCTCCATCCGTGTCGGGGTGTCGGGGAAGGGAAGTCCGAACAGGCTGAACTCCTGCTCCATCCAGCCCGCCCCGAGCCCCAGTGTGAACCGGCCGCCTGAGATCTCGTCGAGGGTGACCCCCATCTTGTAGAGGACCGCCGGGTGGCGGAACGTCACCGGGCTCACCAGGGAGACGAGCCGGATCGAGGTCGTCTCGACGGCGACCGCGGCGAGATGGACGAGATGGTCCCAGGCCGGCTTCTGCGGGTCGTCTCCCCGCTGGAGGTAGTGGTCGGGCACGGCGAAGGCGCTGAGATCCCGGCCTTCTGCCCAGCGGGCCACCCGGAGCACGTGCTCGTAGTCACCCCGAGTCTGTATCCCGAGCTGCATCACGCCAGAGCCTGCTGTCGCAGGGAATGGGCGTGCATCGCCACGTCGAAGACCGGGTCGAGGACATGACGCAGGGTGAGGCCGTTCAACGCGCTGACCAGGGTCTCGGCGCGCCGCTCGGCCTCGGCCGGGTCCAGGTCGGGTCGTTCCCGCCGGATGGCGGAAGCGAATCGGCTCACCCGACCCTGGTGATGACGCATGACCCTGCCCTTGAGCTCGGTGTCGTTGCGTCTCCCCGATACGGCTATGCCGATGTAGACCCGGGCCAGATCGCCCTGTTCGGTGATGAAGCGGACATACGCATCGACCAGCTCGTGGAGGGTGTCGGTCCCCAGGTGCTGGGGGTCCGGATCGACTGCATCGATGGCCTCCCTGACCACGCTGAGGATGGCCTGCTCCTTGGAAGCGAACAGGTTGTAGAAGCTGCCCGGCAACACCCCGGCCCGGTCACAGATCCCCTTGATCGTGGTCCCCTCCAGGCCGGCGTCGGCGATCAGCGTCCTGGTGGCGTTGAGGATCCGGTCCTGTGTCTCGAGACCAGCCCGATACCGCATCGTGTCACGGTAACCAGGTGTCGACGGGTGATCGTCCCCTTAGGGACGGGCGAGGCGGATCTTCAGAGGCCGGCCGCCGAGTCTCGCCCCTTGGAGGGTCTCGATGGCCAGGGCCCCGTCAACCGCCGCCATGTCGACGAATCCGTAGCCTTTGGAGCGGCCGCTCGCTCGGTCGGTGATCACGCTGGCCTTGCTGACATGGCCATGATCCCCGAACAAGGTCTCCAGGTCTCTGTGGGTGGTCTTCCAGGGGAGATTCCCTACGTATATCGAGACCATCTCCCCGCCGGACCGCCGGTGTGATGAGGTCTCCCTTGGTGCACGAGTGGCGATGGGAGACCGGGGAGTCGTCTGATGGAGCAGATCCACCCGTGGGGCGATGATCGACCCTTGGAGGTCGAGGGCACGCTGCATGCGGCGGACCGCCTCTTCGCCACCCGATGGGATCAAGGAGACCACGGTGCCACCGGCACCAGCCCGGGCGGTGCGCCCGGAGCGGTGGAGATAGTCCTTATGGTCGGTGGGGAGGTCGTAGTGGATCACGGTGGCGACATCGTCGACATGGATTCCCCGGGCGGCCACGTCTGTTGCGATCAGCGCCTGGGTCTTGCCCGTGGAGAACGCTCTCAGGGCCCGGGTGCGCTGGGTCTGACTCCGGCCGCCGTGCATGGCGACCGCTTCGATGCCCTCGTTGCCCAGCTGGCGGGTGAGACGATCCGCCCCATGTCGGGTACGGGTGAAGACGATGGACCTCCCGGTTACCCTGATCACGTCGGCCGTGTGGGCCACACGGTCGTGGTGATGAACCCGCCAGAAGTGGTGGCTGGCCTCCAGGTAGTCGGTCTCGACATTGCCGACCTCTACGTGGACGGGCCGGCTCTGGAAGTCGCGGCTGAGGACGGCGACGTCACCGTCGAGGGTGGCCGAGAACAACATGGTGTGGGGCTGGGCCGATGTCTGATCGAGGATCCGTCGAACCGCGGGCAGAAAGCCCATGTCTGCCATCCGGTCGGCCTCATCGATCACGACGATGTCGACGTCGTTGAGGGTGAGAGCGTTCTGACCGAGGAGGTCTTCGAGCCGACCCGGTGTCGCCACCAGGACGTCGAGACCCTTGCGCAGGGCGCTGATCTGGCCGCCGTAGCCGACGCCTCCGTAGACGGCGGCTACCCGCCGGTCGACGACTCCGGCCAGTGGCCGCAGCTCGATCGTGATCTGCTCGGCGAGCTCACGAGTCGGCGCCAGAACCAGAGCCCGGGGCCGTCTCGGCTCGGCCCGGCCGACCTGTTGCAGTAAGGGGAGGCCAAAGGCGAGGGTCTTGCCCGACCCGGTGGGGGCTTTGCCCCTGATGTCCCGTCCTGAGAGGGCCTCGGGGATGGCGGCCTCCTGGATGGGGAATGGTGTTTCTATGCCCTGTTTGGACAGGGCCCGCTCCAGCGGGTCCGCAATCCCGAGGTGGGCGAACGTGGTGGACATGCGTGCTCCTTGCTTCCTCTCCGGAGAGAGTCGTGTGAATGGGCCAATCTCTCACTCGACCACGCCACTTACTGGCATGCGGTGTCGAGAGTCGGCCGAAAGAGGCAGTCCAACCGGGGTGTAGAAACCGAGCCGTTGCTCACCGGGGAAGCGGGTTAACGCTGGCCTCCACCCGATGCGGCTTTGGCCAGACTACCAGGGCCCACGCGCTATCCGGCCCGAGTTCTACTCATCTCGGGTCGGGTTACGAACGACCTTCGTGGCGGCAGGTCAGGAGAGCTTGCTCTTCGACCGGCGGTCGGCTTCTTCCTTCTTTGCCTTCTTGTCGGAGCGCTTCTGCTTGAGATCCTTGGCAGCGACCTTCTTGGTGCTTCTGCCGCCCTTGTCCTTGTTCGCCATCATGTCCTCCTGGCCGGCCGTCTCGCAGACGGCGAGCACATCCTCGCATCGAGTGCTGGCTGGTCGCAAACTTGAAGAACCCCCTGGTCGATCGTCCAAGGGGCTCTGTGGTGGGGAGGGTCAGAGCCTGAAACCGGGATGGTTTCTCGGTTCTGCCCTCCCATGATTGTCGGACCGGCTAGGCCCGGGGCCTGGCCATGCTCACTTTGATCTGACGACCACCGACATCACGGCTATTGAGAGCCGAGATCGCCGTCTGGGCTGCGGTCGACGAGATCATCTCGACGAAGCCGAAGCCACGGGACTTCCCGGTCTCACGGTCTGCCACAACCTGTGCCTTGGTCACCTGACCGTGCTCAGCGAAGAGCTTCTCGAGTTGGGCCGCGTCGGTTTCGAGCGCGAGGTTCCCGACGTAGATGTTTGCTGACATTGCATGCTCCTTCCGAAGCTGAACCGTCGTGGTGATCACCTCCCGCATTGCACCTGGTCAGGTGGCGTCTTGTCGGGACGGGTTGTCTGGCAGGTGCCGTACGGCGACTCCACCCGACGGATCGAAGGAGCGAAGAAAGGCGTGTAGCACGCATTGGCGCGTGCCCTGTGACTTCCACCATAGTGCTCTCGGGTGCTACCGGCCCTGAAGCTCGAATGACGAGCCCCGGCCCGGTCTTGGTCGAGGCCTGACAAATCGACCACCCGTCGTTGGCGAGTTCCCCAATTAGCCGCTCACGTATTGTGCGACGGTGGTATCCACCCGAGGCTCCGGATTCGAACTAGTGGACGAGCCGATCAGGGCGGAGCTGTTCAGCGTCGAGCGTCTCGAGCAGCACGCCCACACCCTCGCCGAAGCCCAGGTGCTGAGCGGGCGGCGGGGCCGACTGAGGCCAATATCGAGGCGTCTCGTCGACAACGGAGAGGTCCTCCTCTCGGTCTATCGGGAGCTGTCCAAGGCGATCCGGGAGGAGGCGCTCCTCACCCCTGCGGCCGAGTGGCTCGTTGACAACTTCCACCTGGTGGAGAGTCAGATCCGGGAGATACGAGAGAATCTGCCACCCACCTACTACCGGGAGCTCCCCAAGCTCGAGGGTGGGCATCTCGCCGGATATCCCCGGGTCTATGGCATCGCCTGGGCCTACGTCGCCCACCTCGACAGCCGTTTCGACCCCGAGGCGCTGCGCAGGTTCGTCAACGCCTATCAGGAGGTCGATGCCCTCACCATCGGTGAGCTCTGGGCCATACCCATCACCCTCCGACTGATCCTGATCGAGAACATGCGCCGGATGGCCGAGGCCATCGTGCGGGCGAGGCGGCTGCGGCGGGAGGCAGATGTCATCGCCGACGGACTGCTCGGCATCGGAGGCTCCAAACCCGAGGAGTCGAAGGGAGCCCTCGATCGATACGGGTCCGACCAGCTGCCTCAGCCATTCGCAGTCCAACTGCTGCAGCGTCTCCGCGATCAGGACCCCGAGACCACCCCGGGTCTCACCTGGCTGCTGACACGTCTCGCAGCCATGGGTATCTCACCCGACGAGGTGGTCAACGAGACCCATCGCCGCCAGGCGGCCACCAACGTCACCGTCCGCAACATTGTCACCAGCTTCCGTCACATCAACTTCTTCGACTGGGCCGACTTCGTGGAGGAGGTCAGCCTTGTCGATCGCGCCCTCGCCGCAGGGAGCGCCTACAGCGGGATGAGCTTTGACACCCGGGACCGCTATCGGCACGTCATCGAAGACTTGTCGAAGGGCTCGGGGGTCTTCGAGCTCGAGGTGGCCGAGACCACACTCCGACTGGCCGGGGTCCAGCTCGAAGATCGCCGTCAGAGCGATCCCGGTTTCTATTTGATCGCCGAGGGCAGGACCTTGCTCGAGGCCCAGATCGGGTTCCGACTCAGACCGGGCCTGGTGGTCTCCAGGTTCGTCCGCAGACACGGCACCGCGGTGTACCTGACGTCGGTGGCGCTGGTCACTGCGCTGGCATTGGCTCTGCCACTGCTCACGATCGAGCCGGGGCCGCTGCGATGGCTCCTCGCCTTTCTGGCCCTCATCCCGGCGTCAGACATCGGCGTCGTCCTCGTCAACAGGGCAATCGCCGCCCTGACCCATCCCGAGCAGCTGCCTTCTTTGGCCTTACCCCACGGGCCAACCCCTGAGCTGCGGGCCCTGGTGGCGATTCCCGTCTTGCTGACACGCCCGGACCAGGTCGAAGAGCTGGTGGAGCGGCTCGAGGTGCACTACCTCGCCAACCCCGAAGGCGCCCTGCACTTTGCCCTGGTCAGCGATTGGTCCGACGCCGAACGGCCGGAGATCGAGGGCGACATCGAGCTGCTGGCGGCGTCGGCCGAGGGCGTGGCCGAGCTGAACACCAAGCATGGGCCGGCCCCGGGAGGTGCCGATCGGTTCCTCCTGTTGCATCGGAGACGGGTGTTCAACCCTGGCCAGGACCGGTACATGGGCTGGGAGCGCAAGCGGGGAAAGCTCCACGAGCTCAACCGTCTGCTCCGGGGTGCCACCGACACGACCTTTATCACGCACGACAGTGTGGTTCCCGAGGGGGTCCGATATGTGATCACCCTCGACGCCGACTCCAGGCTGCCGCCGGGGGCGGCCACCCGTCTGGTCGCCACCATCGCCCACCCCCTCAACCGGGCCCGCGTGGACGAGCCGCTGGGGCGGGTGGTGGAGGGCTACGGGATCCTCCAGCCCCGGGTCACCGCCTTCCTCAGGTCCGGTGGCATCAGCTTCTTCCAGCGGGTGTTCTTCCCGCCCGCCGGTATCGACCCCTATGCCGCCGCGGTCAGCGACCTCTACCAGGACCTATTCGGCGAGGGCTCCTATGCGGGCAAGGGGATCTACGAGGTCGACGCATTCGAGGCCGCACTGGAGGGTCGGATCCGGGAGAACACCTTGCTCAGTCATGACCTGTTCGAGGGGAGCTTCGCCAGGGCGGGCCTCGTCAGCAATGTGGAGGTGTTCGAGGAGTTTCCCAGCCACTACGAGGTGTCGTTGTCCCGCGAGCACCGGTGGGTGCGTGGCGACTGGCAGCTCCTTCCCTGGATCATCGGGATGCATGGACCGCTCCCGCCGGTAGCCCGTCTCAAAATGGCCGACAACCTCCGTCGCAGTCTCAGCGGTCCGGCCGCCCTGTTCACTCTCCTCGCCTCTTTCATCCTCCCCGGGGTGCCCCACTGGCCTTGGACCGGCTTCATCCTGCTGGCGCTGGCTCTCCCCGGGCTGCTGCCTCTGCTGGAACGAGTGATCCCGAGGCGGACGACGACGCCGGGGTCGGTGCGGCTGAGACGATGGGGGACCGATGCCTGGCGGGCGCTGGCACGGACCCTCCTCCAGGCCGCCTTCCTCGCCCACCGTGCGCTCAACCTCACCGATGGCATCGTGGTGACCCTGTGGCGTCTCGGGGTGACCCGCAGGGGCCTGCTCACCTGGGTGACCGCCGAGGAGGCGGAACGTCGGTTCGGTCTCGGTCGAGCAGGATTCATCGAGCGCATGTCCCCCTCGATGGTGGTCGGGGTCGCCGGGACCATCGCCGCCGCAATCGTCAAACCGGGTGCCCTGGCAGCCGCCGTCGCCTGGTCAGGAATGTGGGTGGTGGCCCCGTTCCTGGCCCATCGGGTCAGCATCCCGAGGCCGATCAGGGTGGTCGACCCGCCGAGCGTCCAAGAGCGGGAGACACTCCGCCTGACCGCCCGCCGCACATGGCGATACTTCGAGACCTTCGTCACCGCCCAGGACAACTGGCTTCCCCCGGACAACTACCAGCAGGATCTGGGACAGGTCGCCCATCGCACTTCTCCCACCAACATCGGGCTCTATCTGCTCGCCGTGCTGTCGGCACGTGAGTTCGGCTGGATCGGCACCGGGGAGATGTTGACCCGACTGGAAGCCACGCTGTCGACTCTCGATCGTCTGGAACGCTGCAACGGGCACTTCCTCAACTGGTACGACACCACCACCGGAGACCCCTTGTCACCCCGCTACGTGTCCACCGTGGACAGCGGCAACCTTGCCGGCCATCTCTTAGCCGTGGCACAGGGCTGTGAGCGTCTTCGGCGTCTCCGGCCGGGCCCCGAGGTCGCAGCCGGCATCCGAGATGCGGCCTTGCTCGTGCGCGACGCCGCCGATCATCTCGCCGTGGCCTCCGACATGGAGGTGGTCGCCCCACGGGAGCTGGATCAGGTCATGGACAGGTTCCTGGCCATGCTCGTCCCGGAGACGATCGTCACCCCGGGTCGCCTCGTCGAGACCCTGGCCGAAGCCGAGAACGTGGCGGACATCGCCCGCACGCTCGCCGCCGGCGAAGGCGGCGAGGAGCTGGCAGTCAGCGCAGAGGCCCTCGTGTCGACGGTAAGCGGCCATCTCCACGACCAAGAGTTGTCCGCGGATGCCACTGGCCTGGAGAGTCTCTCCGACCGTCTCGCCGCCATCGCCGAGCGGACCGCCCGCCTCGCAGCGGAGATGGACTTCACCTTCCTCATGGACACCGACAACAAGCTGTTGTCGGTCGGCTACAGGGTCGCAGAGAACACCCTCGATGAGAGTCACTACGACCTGCTCGCATCCGAGGCCCGTCTCGCCAGCTTCGTCGGCATCGCCAAGGGCGATCTCCCTCCCAGCCACTGGTTCCGCCTCGGCCGGTCGATGACACCCATGGGAGTGGACGCCGCCCTGATCTCATGGTCGGGCTCGATGTTCGAGTATCTGATGCCACTGCTGGTCATGCGCTCCCCACCCGAGAGCATCCTCGACACCACCTATCGGGCGGTGGTGAGACGCCAGATCGAGTACGGGAGGGAGCGACGGGTCCCTTGGGGAGTCTCCGAGGCGGCCTACGCCGCGCGGGATATCCATCTGGTCCACCAATACCGGGCGTTTGGTGTCCCCGGGCTCGGTTTCGAGCGGGGTCTGAGCGAGGACCTGGTGGTGGCCCCCTACGCCACCATGCTGGCGGCCATGGTCGAGCGCCGGGAGGCGGTCGACAACCTGAAGCGGCTCGACGGGCTGGGAGCGATGGGCAGCTACGGCTACTACGAGGCCCTCGACTTCACACCCGGCCGCTTGCCGGAGGATGGGGACGTCGTGGTGGTGCGTGCCTACATGGCCCATCATCAGGCGATGTCGTTGGTGTCGCTGGCCAACGTCATCTTCGACGGTCTCGTCAGGGATCTCTTCCATGTCGACCCCTCGGTCCGGGCCGCCGAGCTGCTCCTCCACGAGAGGGTTCCCCGTGACGTGGAGGTGGCGCGACCCCGCGCCGAGGAGGTAGCCGAGTCGGCCCGTCCCCTGGAGGAGCCAAAGGGTGCCGTCCGGCGCATCGCCACCCCGCACGGCCCGGTCCCGGCAACCCACGCCCTCTCCAACGGCCGTCTCAGCACGGTCATCACCGCGGCCGGCTCCGGCTACACACAGTGGCGGGGGCTGGCGGTCAACCGATGGCGGGAGGACACCACCCGGGACAACTTCGGGAGCTTCTTCTTCATTCGGGACGGGTCGGGGCGTACCTGGTCGGCGGGATACCAACCCACCCTCGCCGAGCCCGACTCCTACCAAGTTGCCTACAGCGAGGACAAGGCGGAGATCTCACGACGCGACGGTGGTCTCGCCACGAGGCTGACCGTCGTGGTGTCCGAGGAGGACGACGCCGAGGTGCGACGGGTGAGCCTCACGAATCTGGGCACCGCGGCACGGGAGGTGGAGGTCACCTCGTATGCCGAGCTGGTCCTGGCATCCGCCCGGTCCGACTCGGCCCATCCGGCCTTCTCCAATCTCTTCGTGCAGACCGAGGCGGTGGCCGGGCGCGATGCCCTCCTCGCCAGCCGCCGTCCCCGATCGGCCGACGAGGAGACGATGTGGGCGGGTCATGTCGTGGCGGTGACAGGCGAGGTTGTGGGTGGGGTCCAGTACGAGACGGATCGGGCGCGGGTCCTTGGACGGGGAAACCAGGTCCACCGTGCCGCGGCGGTCGACCGTCCCCTGTCGAACACGGTGGGCCGGGTGCTCGACCCGGTGTTCAGCCTGCGACGAAAGGTGCGCATACAACCGGGGGCCACCGCCCACCTCGATTTCACCACCGCGGTGGCCGGCAGTCGGGACGAGATCCTCGACCTTGTCGACAAGTTCTCAGACCAGACGGCGTTTGAGCGGTCATCGACGCTGGCCTGGACCCAGGCTCAGGTTCGTCTCCATCACCTCGGCATCGACCGAGAGCAGGCGCATGTGTTCCAACGTCTCGCCGGAACCCTCATCTACTCCGATCCGGTATTGCGGGCCGCCCCCAGCCAGGACGGCCTGTTGGTGAGTCGGGGTGCGCTCTGGAGACACGGGATCTCGGGGGATCTCCCCATCGTCCTGGTTCGCATCGACCAGCCCGAGGAGCGGGGGCTGGTCCGCGACCTGCTCCGCGCCAAGGAGTACTGGCGGCTCAAGGGGCTGAGTGCCGACCTGGTGATCGTCAACGAGACACCCGGCTCCTATGCCCAGGATCTCAAGCAGTCCATCGAAGAGCTGATCCGGGAGAGCGGACATCTTGTCGGTCAGGTACCCGACGGCGGCGTGTTCGTCATCGATGGTCCCATGCTCCCCGTCGAGGATCGGGTTGCCCTCCAATCGGCGGCGCGGGCGGTGTTGCTCAGTCGTCACGGCACCCTGGCGGATCAGCTCGGTCGCCGGCCGCCCGTGGAGTTGGCGCCAACGCCCCGACTCCCCGCGCCCGCGCCCGAGATCGGCGACACGCAACCACGTCCGGATCGCGAGTTCCACAATGGTCTCGGCGGCTTCGCCAGAGATGGCGCCGAGTATGTGGTGGTGTTGGGGGAGGGCCAGTGGACGCCGACCCCGTGGGTCAACGTGGTCGCCAACTCCGGGTTCGGATTCTGTGTCTCCGAGTCGGGAGCGGGCTACACGTGGGCGCAGAACAGCCGGGAGAATCAGCTGACTCCATGGTCGAACGATCCCGTGTCCGACCGTCCCGGCGAGGCGCTCTATGTCCGTGACGAGGAGACCGGGGAGGTGTGGGGACCGACCGCACTCCCGATCAGGGACCAGCACACCCCCTACCTGGCCCGTCACGGTGCCGGCTTCTCCGAATTCGAGCACACCTCCCGGGGAATCGCCCTCCATCTGCATCAGACGGTGCCGGTAGAGGACCCGGTCAAGATCTCCCGGCTGCGGATCCGCAACCTCACCCCCCGACGCCGTCGTCTTTCGGTCACCGCCTATGCGGAGTGGGTGCTGGGGACTACCAGGTCGGTGCTGCCCATACAGTCGCGACTCAGCTCGATGAGGAGACCGGCGCCATCCTGGCCCGCAACCCTTGGAACATCGACTTTGGAGATCGGGTGGCCTTTGCCGACCTCGGTGACGGGGAGGTCACGTTCACCGCCGACCGCGCCGCCTTCCTGGGCAGGTACGGCAGTGTCGACGATCCCGCGGCGTTACGGCCCAGCGGGAGATTGTCAGGTGAGGTCGGGGTGGGCCTTGACGCCTGCGCGGCCATCCAACGGGCGGTGACCGTCGCCCCGGGCGAAGTGGTCGAGGTGGTCTTCCTGCTCGGTCAGGCCCGCGACCCAGCCGAGGCACGGGCCCTGATCCAGCGTTACCGCCGAACCGACCCCGAGGTGGTTCGCGCCGAGGTGGCGACCCGCTGGGAGCAGATCCTTGGCACCGTCAGAGTGAAGACCCCCGATCGGTCCTTCGACCTGATGATCAACCAATGGCTGCTCTACCAGGCCCTGGCTTGCCGGGTGTGGGCCCGGTCGGCGTTCTACCAGTCGGGTGGGGCCTTCGGCTTCCGCGACCAACTCCAGGACGTCATGGCGCTGGTCACCCCACTGCGGGACCTCACGAGAGAGCACTTGATGAGGGCCGCCGGGCATCAGTTCGAGGATGGCGACGTCCTCCACTGGTGGCACGAACCGACCGGGAAGGGGGTGAGAACCAGGATCTCCGATGACTACCTGTGGCTGCCCTACGCCGTGGCCCATTATGTCGAGGTGACCGGTGACCGGGGGATCCTCGATCAGAGGGCGCCATACCTGCGCGGGGTTGAGCTCCCATCAGACCGGGACGACATGTACCTCACCCCGGAGCGATCCCCACGTGATGGAACCCTGTTCGACCATTGCAGCCTGGCCATCGATCGCGCCCTGTCGAGGTTGGGGAGCCGGGGCCTTCCCCTGATCGGCACCGGCGATTGGAACGACGGATTCAACCGGGTGGGTCGCGAGGGGAGAGGGGAGAGCGTCTGGTTGGGATGGTTCCTCGAGGCGAATCTGAGCCGGTTCGCCGACATAGCGGAGGGGAGGGGCGAGGGTGCCATTGCGGCAAGATGGCGGGAAGGGGCGCTGCGTCTCCGGGAGAGTCTTGAGGCCCAGGCATGGGATGGTGACTGGTACCGGCGGGCCTTCTTCGATGATGGGACCCCCCTTGGCTCCTCGGTCAGCCCCGAGTGTCGGATCGACTCGATCGCCCAGTCATGGTCGGTGATCCATGGTGGGGCACGACCCGGTAGGGCCCGGCGGGCGATGGAGTCGGTGGAGGAGTATCTGGTGCATCATGGCGACGGCCTGGTGCGTCTGTTCACACCTCCCTTCGACCTCTGGGACGTCGACCCCGGGTACATCAAGGGGTATCTCCCCGGTGTGCGCGAGAACGGCGGCCAATACACCCACGCCGCCATCTGGTGTGTGATCGCCTTCGCCACCCTGGGTGACGGTGATAGGACCGGAGAGCTGTTCGGCCTGCTCAACCCGATCAACCATGCCAGCACCAGGGCGGGGATCCACCGCTATCGGGTTGAGCCCTATGTGGCGGCGGCGGACGTCTACTCGGAGGCACCCCACGTGGGCCGTGGCGGCTGGACCTGGTATACGGGGTCGGCGGGCTGGATGTATCGAGCCGGCGTCGAGTGGATCCTCGGCTTCCGTCTTCGTGGAGCCCAACTGGTCATCGACCCATGCATCCCCCGGGCCTGGCCAGGTTTCGAGATCGCCTTCCGCTACCACTCCTCCCTCTACGAGATCAAAGTCGGCAACCCCAATGCGGTCACCAAAGGTGTTGTCGGTCTGACCCTCGACGAGACCACCTTGGACCCCGGTTCGGGGTTGGATCTGGTCGACGATGGGTCAACACACCACGTGGGCGTGACGCTGGGCTGAGTCCGGGGGGTCGGGGGGCCCGCACCCGGTCCCGGCGTTCCGAACCCACTCGATTTGAGCGCACGCTCAAATTATGCTGGTCGGGGATGAGCCACTACCGGTCGAATCTCCGTGACATCGAGTTCAACCTGTTCGAGGTGCTCCGTGTCCATGAATATCTCACCGAGGACCTCTGGCCGGGGGTCGACCGGGGAACCATCGATGACATCCTCGTCGAGATCGAGAGACTGGCCACCGAGGACTACGCCGCCTCATATGTCGACCAGGACCGGATCCCTCTCGAGCTGGTCGACGGTGAGGTCCGTCTCCCGGAGTCGGTGAAGAAGAGCGTCCGAGCCTTCCAGGAGGGGGGTTGGTCGAGTCTGGGGCTGCCGGTCGAGATGGGTGGGTCCCCGGTGCCCGCCACAGTGGGTTGGGCGTTGTCGGAGATGCTCCTTGCCGCCAACACCACCGTCCAGTTCTACGCGGGTGGTGCGTTGTTCGCCCGTGTGCTCTTCGAGGAGGGCACCGAGTCCCAGAAGGACCTGGCACGCCTCTGGGTGGACCGCAACTGGGCGGGGACCATGGTGCTCACCGAGCCCGACGCAGGGTCCGATGTGGGTGCCTCTACCACCAAGGCCATCGACCAGGGCGACGGGACCTGGCACATCGAGGGGGTGAAGAGATTCATCACCGGAGGTGAGCACGACGCGGCCGAGAACATCGTCCATCTCGTCCTCGCCAGACCCGAAGGGGCCGGGCCCGGCACCAAGGGTCTCTCGCTGTTCGCGGTCCCCAAGGTCCTGGTGAATCCCGACGGAACGCTGGGGCGCCGCAACGGCGTCTACGCCACCAACCTCGAGAAGAAGATGGGGCTCAAGGGGTCGACCACCTGCGAGCTCACCTTTGGCGTCGATGAGCCTGCGGTGGGATACCTGGTGGGGGATCGTCACGACGGCATCCGCCAGATGTTCAGGGTCATCGAGTATGCGCGGATGCTCATCGGGACCAAGGCCATGGGCACTCTGAGCACCGGTTATCTGAACGCCCTCGACTACGCCAAGACACGGGTCCAGGGTCCCGATCTGGCCGAGGCCACCGACAAGACCGCCTCACGTGTCCCGATCATCGCTCACCCCAACGTGCGCCGGATGCTGATGATGCAGAAGGGATGGGCCGAGGGGTTGCGGGCCCTGGTGCTCTACACCGCCTGGGTGCAGGACCAGGCGCGCCTCCATCCCGAGGACGACACCTGGGAGCGTCGCAACGACCTCCTCCTCCCACTTGTCAAGGGTTACTCCTCGGAGAAGGCCTACTCCCTCCTCGCCACCTCGCTGCAGGTCTTCGGTGGGTCCGGGTACACCCAGGACTATCCGATCGAGCAGTACATCAGGGACGCCAAGATCGACACCATCTACGAGGGGACAACCGGCATCCAGGCGTTGGACCTCTTCTTCCGCAAGATCGCCCGCGACCAGGGGGCGGCGTTGTCGGCGATGGCCGCCGAGATCACCCAGTTCGTCAAGGGTGGTGCCGACAACGACCCGCTGGCCGCCGAACGGGAAACGCTGGGGAAGGCCCTCGACGACGTCCAGGCTCATCTCGGTGCCATGGTGGGCCATCTCATGCGTCATCTCGGCGGGGTCAGGGACGAGATCTATCTGGTGGGTCTCCACGCCACCCCGTTGCTCGAGTCGATGGCCGAGGTGGTGGTCGCCTGGCAGCTTCTCCGTCAGGCCGAGGTGGCGGTTGCCAAGACCGGCGACGACCCCTTCTACCAGGGGAAGATGGAGTCCATGCGGTGGGTGCTCGCCGAGATCGCACCCAGGGTCGAGGCGCGTCGTCGCGCCGCCGAGACCGAGGACGGGCATCTCATGCGTGTTCCGGTCGAGGCCTTCTGAACGGGTACTTTGGGCCCGGCACATGTCGCCGGCAGCCCTCATCGCCTTTGTCGCCCTGCTTGTCGGGCTGCTGCTCCTCGTGGTCGCCATGATCGTCTGGCAGGAGGCGAGACGGCGCCCCTCCTATGAGCCGCTCGAGTACGTGGTCGAGGATGCGGTCAAGCATGTGATGACGGGTCTTTCCACCACATCCGGTCTGCGGAGAGCCGACGTGAGACGGATCCTGGAATGGGAGGTCTTCTATCTCCAGGGTCTAGCCCAGAAGAACCGGCGCAATCCGGTGGAGACCGTCGCCGGGGGTCACCAAGCGTCGATCGAGTACATCGCAAGCCAGATCGAAGCAACTCATCGGGTGTCCTACTCTCATGACCAAATCGGAGAAGTGCTGCGTCTCGAGGCCGACTATCTGAAGGCGATCGGGGCGGTGGGAGAGCCAGTGGAGGAAGAGGAATGAGGGTCCGTTGCGGAGCCTGCCGCACCCAGTTCGAGGTTGCCGGTCCGGGTCGCTTCGCCTGTCCC
This sequence comes from Actinomycetota bacterium, assembly GCA_022615295.1. GTDB lineage: Bacteria > Actinomycetota > Acidimicrobiia > Spongiisociales > ZC4RG35 > ZC4RG35. Next base: position 14,945 of record JAKEHF010000091.1, read on the forward strand.
GTCTGTGGTTCGGTGAACGTGGTGCGTGGCGGCGCAGAGCAGCCACAAGAGATGGGAGGCTACCCCACGGCCCCCGGCGTCGGTGGCGTCGGAGGACCGCCGCCTCCACCCCCGCCTCCACCGCCCTTGCCCCGGATCGAGTGCCCGGAGTGCGGATTCAGCTTCGTGGTAGGCCCGATCGCATTGGCCACCTGCCCCAACTGCACCGCCCAGGTGCCGACCGGCTACGAGGAAGAGAGCGAGTGAC
>JAKEHF010000092.1 GCA_022615295.1 Actinomycetota bacterium
ACGCCGTTTCATGCCGCCCGAGAGCGGCTCGACTTGGGAGTCGCGCCGGTCGGTCAGCTGGGCGAACTCGAGCAGCTCGGTGATCCTCGGTGCGATCTGGGACCGGGTCATGTCGTGATAGCGGCCGTAGACGTAGAGGTTCTCGGCCACGGTCAGCTCGACGTCGAGGTTGTCCTCCTGGGGCACCACCCCGATCCGCTGCCGGATCTCCCGGCCCTGGCTGGCGGGGTCGAGACCGAACACGGTCAGCTTGCCGTCGGTGATCGGGCTCACCGTGGTGATCATCTTCATCGTGGACGTCTTCCCGGCGCCGTTGGGCCCGAGAAAGCCGAACGCCTCACCTTTGTGGATGTCGAAGTCGACGGCGTCGACGGCGGTGAAGTCGCCGAATCTCTTGGTGAGGCCGCGGGCTTCTACGAGGTTCTCTGTCATTGGTCGGTCAAGGTAATCGGGCTCGGGGACAAGCCATCTGCACGGCTCGGGCACAGCGTAAGACCTGAAGCGCGCTTGAAGTCAAGTCCTCTCGGACCGGATCACCTGCGAGGCATCCTTGCGTCCGCCGTAGCTCCGGGGTTGCGCCCCGGGGGTGGCGTAGCCGAGGGCCACGGCGTACATCGCCACCTGGTCCGAGGACAAGCCAAGAAAGCTCCGGGCGTCGTCGGACCGGTGCAGCGTGACCGGACAGCTCGCCACCCCCCTGGTCCTGGCTGCGAGCATGATGTTCTGGGCGGCTCGTCCGATGTCGAACATGTTCCCCCCGGGCTCCTTGACCAACACGATGGTGGCGGCGGAGTCCCTGACCGGCTGGGTGAAGTCACCGTGGGCGGCCAGACCCTGGAGTCGCTCCGGATCCTCGACGACGTGGAACGACCAGTCCTGACGGTTCTTCGAGGACCCGGTCCATCTGGCTGCCTCGAGGATGGCGTCGAGGTCTTCGGGGTGGAGTGGTCGATGCTCGTAGTCCCTGATGGCGCGGAGGCCGCGGATCAGCTGATAGCAGTCGGTCATGCCCACAAGGCTACGTTGCGCTTTTGGGATAGAGGACGAGCTGGGTGCAGCGGAACATGGCGAGGGTCTTGCCCGTGGCCTCGTCGGTCACTGTCACATCCCAGACCTGGGTGGTCCGGCCCCCGTGAACCAGACTTGCCCTCGCCAGCAACACGCCTTCGAGAAGGGTGCGCAGGAAGTTGACTTTCATCTCGATGGTGGTGAACCCGATGGCGCCCTCGGGGAGGTTGCCCATCGTGCCGTATCCCGCCGCCGTGTCGGCGAGGCTCACCACCGTCCCGGCGTGGAGATAGCCGTTGGGGGCGAGATGATGTGGCTGCAGCGGGCAGCGCATCGTCGCCGACCGCGGGCCGATCTCGACGATCTCGAGACCCATATGACCGGGGAGCAGTGACGAGCCCGCCTCGGTGAGGGCGTGCCCTATTGCACGAAAGTCGATGTCTCGGCCAGGGGCGATTGCCCAAACCTACCGGCTCTGACCCGCCTCCAGGACTGCATCGATGAAGACTTCGACCGGTTTGCCCACCCACACACAAGCGACGGGGTCGTTTCCGTGATATTGCTCGTCACTGAGAGGATTGATCATCCCCTGGTCGGTGCCCAGGTAAGCACCCTGGAGACTCACCAGCCGATAGGACTCACTAAACCAGTCGCGCACCTCACCCTGGGGCATGACGGCCCCACCGGCGAACTCCGAGGCCCCGCTCCTGAGGAACAGGATCACCGGACCTCGATGCACATTGTCACCCACGGCACCCGTGAAACCCCAACGGAACAGTATCGACTCGGAGGTCTTGCCTATTCCGGCGAGCACCTCCAGCACGCGCACCTCGACTGCCTGCAGCGTCACCGGCTCCGAGCCCTCACCTTCATCTGCCACGACTACGGGGCCGTTGACCGTCTCACCCAGCTCGCCGATCACCACCAGGTCGGCTGAGCTGGTCATCTCTTCGAGTGTCGAGAAACCCTCGACTTCACCTGCGCCGTGAAGAGCTAACGACCGCCAGAATCTCGAGGCCTCGGCCAGCGCGTCCGGGTCGACCAATACCCGCTCCGCAGTGGCAGCCGGTCCTGTCGTGGGGGCGGCGGGGTCACTCGACGTCGTAGAAACGATGTTCGTCGAGGGGGCACAGGCGGCGATGGTCCAGGCCAATGTTGCGGCCAAGACCCACCTTCTCGGTGTCCGCGCTATCACCGGCTCAGTAGTTCGCATTGATATGACCCGCGTCGTGTGAGTTGAGCACGTTCGGTAGCCCAACGAAGTATGGCGTGTACATGCAGCTGGACGTTGAGGAAGTGTGTCTGAGGCCCACGGTGTGGCCGAGCTCATGACAGGCCGCTGCAGATGCAGTAACGAGATTCTGGTAGGTGCCGTTGAACCGAAGTTTCTGACCACGACACCACCGACTTGAGCCGGAGCCGCCTATACCCGAATGATCCGCCGGACAGTCGACCCAGCCGTAGATGTTGTTGGGCCCGTAGGGCCGACATGACGGGTGCCGGGTAGGTTGTGCAGAGCCCATGCCGACACCACACATCTCCGCAGAGAAGGGCGATTTCGCCCCTTCGATTCTTCTCCCCGGCGACCCGTTGCGGGCCAAGCACATCGCAGAGAGCTTCCTCCATGACGCACGTGAGGTGAATGCGGTACGCAACATGCTCGCCTACACCGGTGCTTACCAGGGGATCCCGGTGTCGGTGATGGGCACCGGGATGGGTATCCCGTCCGCCTCGATCTATGTCACCGAGCTGATAACCCAATACGACGTGGAGCGTCTCATCCGGGTCGGCTCCTGTGGCGGGGTCCTTCCCACGGTGAAGATCCGTGACGTCATCCTCGCCATAGGCGCCTGCAGCGACTCCGGGGTGAACCGGGTTCGTTACGGGGGTTACGACTACGCCGCCACCGCCGACTTCGCATTGCTCGTGGCGGCGGCCGATGCGGCGAAGGCCAAGGGGGTCCCGGTGAAGGTCGGCAACGTCCACTCCGCCGACCTCTTCTACACTCCGGATCCCCATGCCTTCGACCGCATGGAGGCGATGGGGGTCCTTGCCGTGGAGATGGAGGCGGCCGGGCTCTATGGCGCCGCAGCTGAGAAGGGGGCGAGGGCGCTGGCCATCCTCACGGTGTCCGACCACGTGCGCACCGGTGAGGCCACCACCTCCGAGGAACGGCAGCAGACCTTCGACGAGATGGTGGAGATCGCCCTGGAGACGATTCGCATCGACCTGGCCGGCTGAGCGTGCCCTTGGTTCCTAGCCAGCTCCGCCGGGGGATGATCGACGCCCTCCCTCTGTATGTGCCGGCGATCCCCTTTGCCCTCGTCCTCGGTCTTGCGATCGTCGATTCGGGTCTCAATCCGCTGGTCGGCTGGTCGAGTTCGCCCCTGGTCTTCGGGGGGGCCGCTCAGCTCACCTTGATCACACTGCTGGGGAGCGGGGCTTCGACGCTCGCCGCCATCGTCGCCGCCATGGTGGTTCAGGCCCGTCACCTTATGTACTCGGCGGCGCTGGCCCCCGTCTTCCAGAGACAGCCGCGCTGGTTTCGCTGGTTCGGGCCTTACCTGCTCATCGACCAGATGTTCGCCTTGAGCATCCTCCGGGCCGAGGACGAGCCGGACGCCTTCCGCAGCTACTACCTGGGCGCGGCCTCGCTCTTCTGGTCCTTCTGGATGATCACTACCGCCGTCGGTCTCTTCATCGGGCCGGTGATCCCGGCCGAGTGGTCCCTGGGATTCGCCGTTCCCATCCTGTTTCTCGGGCTTCTGGTGATGGGGATCGACCGGTGGCCCAAGGTCGTGGCCGCCCTGGTCGCTGCCGCCGTCACCTTCGTCTTCGCCGGTCTTCCCAATCGGGTGGGTCTCCTGGTGGGTGCCCTCGCCGGTTTGCTCATCGGTGTCGTCGTCGAGAGATGGCGTCGGTGAGCGACTTCCTGGCAGTCCTGGTCGTCGGGGTCAGCTCCTACGTGAGCCGTTCGATCTTCATCGTCACCCTGGCTCGGAGGGCCATCCCGGAGTCGGCGCGACGGGTCCTCGACTATGTCGCCCCCTCTGTGCTCGGAGCGCTGGTTGTGGCGGTGCTCATCGGTCCCACCGGGGAGGTCACCTTGGGGGCCCCCGAGCTGGCCGCCCTTGCCGCGGGCGGGGTCGTCGCCTACCTCACCAGGAACCACCTCATCACGTTGGTGACAGGCATGACGGTCTTCTGGGTGATCAGGGCCCTCGTGTAACACCGTTGGCACGGAGACGGTCGAATCCTGTGGGAAACCGCCGGTTCGGACGACGTCGCCTCGCCTCCGGAGGCTACGTTGACCGCCGTAGGCGCCGCGCAGCGCCGCGAGGAGGAGGCATATGACGGAAACCAGGGAGCGCCCTGCGACAGGGCTCGACTCCTACTTCAAGCTCGGTGAGCGGGGTACCTCTGTAGGCACGGAGGTGCGGGCCGGTTTCACCACCTTCCTGGTGATGGCCTACATCATCTTTGTCAACCCGGGGATCCTTTCGAACATGCCGGGCGCCGACCCGGCGGCGATCGGCGCCGCCACGGCACTCGTGGCCGGTTTGCTGACCATCGTGATGGGGGTGGTGGCCAATGTGCCTATCGCCATGGCGGCCGGTCTGGGGATCAACGCCGCGGTGGCCTTTGGTCTGGTACTCGGTCAGGGTCTGACCCCCGAAGGCGCCATGGGTGTGATTGTCATCGAGGGTCTGGTCGTGGCCCTGCTGGTCTTGGTCGGTCTCCGCGAGGCGATAATGAACGCGGTACCGATGAGCCTGAAGCGGGCGATCGGTGTCGGCATCGGTCTGTTCATCCTGTTCATCGGGTTCGTCAACGGTGGTCTGATCGGAGTCCCCGAGGGTGGCGGCACCCCGGTGGACTTCTTCTTCCCTAACACACCCGGCGCCTGGGTGACCCTGATCGGTCTGCTGATAACGGTGGTGCTCTACGCCCGCAAGGTACCGGGAGCCCTGATCATCAGCATCCTGCTGACCACGGTGGTGGCGATGTTGTGGGACGTGGCGCCCATTCCCGAGACGTTCAGCGTGACCCCCAGCTTCGACACCCTGGGTGCGTTCGATATGGGGAACGTGTTCACCCATCTTGGCCTGGTGGCGGCGTTGTTGACGATCTTCAGCTTCATGCTGACCGACTTCTTCGACACCATGGGCACGGCCACGGCGATCGCCGAGCAGGCCGACCTGGTCGACGAGAACGGCAACGTCAGGGACATCGGAAAGCTGCTGTTCGTGGACTCGCTGGGCGCCGCCGCCGGTGGCGCCGCAGGGGTCAGCTCCAACACCAGCTACATCGAGAGCTCGGCTGGCGTGGCGGAAGGTGGCAGGACCGGTCTCACCTCGGTGGTGGTCGGTGTCCTCTTCCTCCTCGCCATATTCGTGTCGCCACTGGCCGGAATCATCCCGGCACAGGCCACGGCGCCGGTGCTGATCCTGGTCGGGTTCCTCATGGCGGGGCTGATCAAGGGGATCGACTTCGAGGACATGGAGGAGGGCTTCCCCGCCCTTCTCACCATGATGCTGATGCCCCTGACCTTTAAGATCACCGTGGGGATCGGCGCCGGGTTCGTGATGTACACCCTGATCAAGGTGGTCAAGGGCAAGGCTCGCGACGTGCACCCCCTGATGTGGGTGGTGACTGTGGCCTTCCTGATCTACTTCGGTCAGGAGGTCTTGGGAGCGGCGATCTCCGCCTGAGACCGGTCGTGTGTCGGGTCCCGGATCGACCGGGGCCCGACACACGTCAGATGCTCTCCGTCAGCCCGGCGGCGGTGTCGGGGACCTTGACGAGGATCTCGTCGATTAGCCCATAGGCCACCGCATCCTCCGCTGTCAGCCACCGGTCCCGCTCGGTGTCGGCCGCCACCTCGTCGACTCTCTTTCCGGTGTGACGGGCGAGGATCTCGTGCATCTCCCGCTTCTGACGTACCAGCTCGGCCGCATGTATCTCGATGTCGGTCACCGGGCCCGTGATGCCACCCATCAGATGGGGTTGGTGGATGAGGATCCGGGCATGGCGAAGGGCCCGGCGTCTCCCAGGCTCGCCGGCTGCGAGGATCACCGACCCGGCGGAGGCCGCCATGCCGATGCAGGTGGTGGCCACGGGTGGTCGCAGGTACTGCATGACGTCGTAGATGGCCATCATCGCCGCGACGTCCCCGCCGGGAGAGTTGACGTACAGGGCGATCTCCTTCTCGGGGTCCTCGCTCTCCAGGTGGAGGAGTTGTGCCACGATCACGTTGGCCAGTGTCGAGTCGAACTCCCGACCGAGGAACACGATCCGATGGGCGAGGAGAC
>JAKEHF010000093.1 GCA_022615295.1 Actinomycetota bacterium
GGTCGCTTCGCCAAGCGTCTCCAGGCCTATGGCCGGAGGGGACGCCCCCAGGAGGAGCGGAGGTCGATCCTGGAGCGGATCCCGATCCTCAACCGGTTCAGCCAGGCCGCCGAGGAGGAGGTGAGGCGGCGTGGTCTGCTCTCAGGAGTCAACTCCGCACTGGAGCAGGCCAACATCCCGATGACCCCCGGTGAGGCGATACTGGCCATGATCGGGCTCGCCGCCGTGGGGGCCATCTTCCTGGGGATCTTCAACGGCTTCACCTTCGGGATCATCGCGTTCGGCGTCCTCGTCATCCTCTTCGCCTTCCTCATCAACTTCTCGGGGAATCGCGAGCAGAAGCGGTTCGAGAACCAGCTGCCCGACACCCTGACGCTGATGTCGACGTCGCTCCGCGCCGGTTACTCGCTCCTCCAGGCGACCGAGGCGGTCGCCGCCGAGGCCCCCAACCCCACCGCCCGTGAGTTCGGAAGGGCCATAGCCGAGGCGAGGTTGGGTCGCACAGTGGGCGACGCCCTCCGGGGCATCGTCGACCGCACCCAGTCGAAGGACTTCGAGTGGGCGGTGATGGCCATCGAGATCCAGCGTGAGGTGGGTGGGAACCTTTCCGAGGTGCTCACCACGGTGGCCGACACCATGCGCGCCAGGAACCGTCTCAAGGGTGAGATCCGGGCTCTCACCGCCGAGGGTCGCATATCCGCGGTCGTCCTCGGCATCCTCCCCTTCGGGATGGCTGCGTTCCTGTGGACGACGAACCGGGAGTACCTCCAGCCGCTGGTCGACACCAGCTTCGGGCGGATCTCGGTCGGTGTCGGGATCCTGCTGATGCTGGGGGGAATCTTCTGGCTGAAGAAGATCGTGGACATAGAGATATGAGTGACGCCTTATGACTGACCTTGGTGCCATTGACGGCCTGACGCTCGCGGTGGTGGCGATCTTCGCCCTGGTCCTGTTTGTGGTGATCTGGGTGGGGATGGGGGTCACCCGCGCCCGGGAGGAGCTGAACAACCGTCTCGCCCTCTATGGGCGGAATCAGCCCATCCAGAGCGCCCGTGAGGACGAGCTCTCCAAGCCGCTGGCGCAACGGACCATCGGCCCGATCATCATCGGCGTCTCCAACTTCCTCAAGCGGTTCACACCGGTCGGTTACCTGGAGAAGAAGCAGAGGGACCTGACCCTCGCCGGGAACCCGCTCAACATGGATGCCCCTTCCTTCGTGGTCATCAAGCTGATCGCCACCGGGGTCGGCATCCTCGGCGGGTTTTTCCTCGTCGGGTACGGGGCCGACGCCCTGCAGCGGGTCGCCCTGTTCACGCTTCCGATAGTCCTCGGCTTCTTCGGTCCCGACGCCTGGCTGAAACGCAAGATCGAGGACCGCCGGGGCCAGATGCTCCGAGCCCTCCCCGACGTCCTCGACCTGTTGGTGATCTCGGTGGAGGCCGGTCTCGGCTTCGACTCGGCCCTGGCCCGTGTCGTCGCCACGGTCCCCGGCCCCCTGTCCGAGGAGTTCTTCAGGATGCTCCAGGAGACCAGGGTGGGTGTCAGCCGTCGTGACGCCATGCGTCATCTCATGGACCGGACCGATCTCGATGAGCTCCGCTCCTTCATCCTGGCCATGATCCAGGCCGAGGCGTTCGGTGTCACCATCGCCCGGGTGCTCCGTGTCCAGGCCGACGAGATGCGGGTGAAGAGACGCCAGCGGGCCCAGGAAAAGGCCTTCGCCGCACCGGTCAAGCTGGTGTTCCCACTGGTGTTCTGCATCTTCCCGTCACTGTTCATCGTTCTCCTCGGGCCGGCGGCGATCCAGATCGGCGAGGCTTTCGGCGGGCTATGACGTCGACGGCGGTCGAGCCGTCACGCAAGACAGTCTCGTTTCCCGTCCTGGCGCTCACCGTGCCGTGGATCGCGGTGGTCATCGCCTCGTTCCGTCAGATCACCGACAACTCGTATCTCTGGCACATAGCTGCGGGCCATCTCCAGCGGGAGGCGTCGGAGGTGCTCATCACCGACCCCTTCTCGTTCACCATGCGTGGGGAGCCCTGGCTGACCCAGAGCTGGTTGGCCGAGATCCTCTATAGCTGGGCGGAGACGTCGTTCGGGATCGGATTCACAGGTGTCATGCTCTTCGTGGTCACCACGGTGACGCTGATCGGGATCGCGGCGCTGGCGTTCCGGCACTCGAGGAGCCAGCTGACCATGGCCCTGGTGGTCCTGCTGAGCACAGTGCTCTTCACCCAGTTCCTGGTCCCGCGGCCCGCCCTCTTCTCCTACCCCCTGTTCGTCCTGGTGATCCTCGCCTGGGAACGCCCCGCGACCCGATGGACCGTTCCCTTCCTGATGTGGGTCTGGGCCTCCGTCCACGGGAGCTTCGCCATCGGTCTCGTCTATCTCTTGCTAGTCATGATCGCACGTCGTGATCGTAAGGCCCTGCCCCATCTCCTTGCGGCCGGGGTAGCCACGATCCTCACCGCCCACGGGGTGGGGGTGGTCACGACCCTTCTCGAGTTCGCCACTGCAGGCCCGTATCTCGACCTGATCTCGGAATGGGCCACCCCCGACTTCCTGACACCCGGGCTCCTGCCATTCCTGGCGGGGATCGTCATCCTTCTCTATGGGTCAATGCGACAGAGGCTGGCCACATCGGCCCTGTGGGTGATCGTGCCCTTCCTGGCCCTCGGCTTCTCGGCGACCCGTGCGGTGGTGACTGCGTTCATCGGTCTCACCCCCTTCGTCGCAAAGGCCGGCCGGGGGGCCTCCTGGAGGAGGGGAGGGGGTTTCCCGACCCCTGTGGCGGCCGTGGTGACGGTCGTCGTCCTGACGCTTCCCTTTCTCTTCGCCGAACCGGTGATCTTGGACGCTGAGAGATTCCCCGTCGTCGCAGCCATGGCTCTCGAGGATGTCAGGACATTCCATGACGATCGAGCCGGCGGGTATCTCATCTACTCAGGAGATCTCGACGACGGTGTGTACATCGACGACCGGGCCGAGCTCTATCGGGGGCGGATCACCGAGTTCGTCGAGTTGCGGTCCGGAGTCGAGGACTGGGAGGCGGCTTTCGCCAGCGACGGCATCACCCAGGCCCTGTTGCGGGCTGACGAGCCGATGGTCGGCTGGCTCGTCGAAGCGGGATGGGCGATCGTCCACGAGGATCCCGAGTTCGTCGTGCTCCGCCCCGCCTGACCACCCCGGGGACATGAGAGAAGGGCCCCTCGGGGCCCTTCTCTATCCATCGAATCGTTTCAGATCACGGATTCGCTAGAGCGTCACCGATCTCACTGAACGTGCCCGACACTTGCTCACCGGCAAGCTGTACGGCCACGAGGGCGACGATTGCGATCAAGACGACGAGGAGGGCGTACTCCACCATGGAAGCACCCTTCTCATCCTTGACCAGGCTCGTCACCTTGGTCCACAGAGCAAGCATAAACCCCTCCTTGGGTCCGCTTCTTGACTTGCAGATGGGCAAACTAGCCCATCCTCTCCCCGAAACTATGAGTCTCGGGAATCATCGTCACGATCCCGCCTGGACCAACTCGTCGGCGATTTCGCTGTAGGTACCGCTCAGGGTCTCCCCAGCGAACTGGACCGCGACAAAAGCCACGATCGCTATCAGGAGGACCAGCAGTGCGTACTCGACCATCGAGGCGCCTGGCTCGTCCTCCCAAAACCTGTTGATCAGTCTCCTGAACATCCCGTCTTCCTTCGGCAACCTATTGGTCAGACTAAAGCTGGAGACTTTCCCCGGTCATGGGTCGGCAGACTCATCGGATCAGCTCGGTTTTGCGATGCCGAGTCTTATCGCCTCGATGGCCGCCTGGGTCCGATCACTCACCGCGAGCTTCTGAAAGATCGACGCCAGATGGTTCTTGACCGTCTTCTGCGATATGTAAAGACGATCCGCCAGCTCATCGGTGGCCGACACACCGATGGCGAGGAGTTGCAGGATCTCCCGCTCACGGGCGGTGAGCGAGGCCGCACCGGGGTCGAGTTGAGCCTCCCGATAGGTGTCGAGCACCTGGTCGCGCTCCTCCTCACTCAGCTGGATGAGGTTCTTGCCGTCGGCCACCGCACGGACGGCAGCGGCCAGGGTGGCCAGAGGCACCGCCTTGGAGAAGAACCCCTTGGCTCCGGCGCCGGCCGCTCGCTCCTTCTGGTCGTCCGAGGCGTGCATGGAGACCACGATGGCCCTCGTCCTGTTCCCGATCGAGCCGATGGCGGCGATCCCGTCACCGCCCGGCATCTCGATGTCGACTATGGACACCTCGGCGGGCTGGGTGCGGAGGGCGTCCTCGAGCGCGGGCCCGGAGTTGATCACACCGACCACACGTGCGTCGGGAAGACTGTTGAGGGCCTGACTCAGCCCCTCTGCGAACAGCTGATGGTCGTCGGCGATCATGACCCGGATCATCTGTTGCCCCATTCAACCGTAACAGTGGCCCCTTCCCCCGTCTTTGAGTCGAACTTGATGCTGGCTCCGATCTTGCCGGCTCGCTCCTTCATCCCGAGGAGCCCGAAGTGACCGGCCGGCTCGTTCTCCGGATCGAACCCGCTGCCGTCGTCGGCGACCACACAGCGTCCGAAGTTCCGATCGACCTGTCCCGAGACGACGATCTTCGAGCCACCGGAGTGGACGTGGGCGTTGCGGGTGGCCTCGATGAGGATGGAGGTGAGGTCCCCGATGATGGCGGCGCGCGGGGGACGTCGCTCCTCGATGTCGACGATGAGCGTCGGTGGGGCGCCGAACCCCGCGGTGCCCTGGAGGATGCGCGCCGTCAGCGTCGGTCCTGGCGCGGTGCGCAGGTCGGCGACCGACGCCCTGACATCCTCGACCAGCTTGGTGACGTTTGATCGCAGGACCTGAAGATCGCTCGCCAGCTCGGGATGAGAGGCCTGCTGCATCGCCGCCAGGTCGAGGGCCAGACCCAACGAGGCCAGGGAGGGCCCGATCTCGTCGTGCATCTCCCTGGCGAGCCGGGTCCGCTCCTCGGCGACAGCCGAGCCCACGATCTCCTGGAGGAGCTGGAGGTTGGCGAAGGCCAGGCTCACCGGGTGGATCACGTCGGCCGTCTCGTCCAACTCCGTCGGGGTCAGCTCCTCGGGGGTGGTCAGCTCCATGGTCCCCACCTCGTTGTCGTTGGTCGAGAGGGGAAGCACGTGGACGTGGCCCTCCTCCTGTGGTATTCCCCTGGCCGCGAGGACCACCGGGCCCGACTCGCTGTAGATGGCCAGCTTTCCAGCAGAGCCGGGAAAGCGCTCGAGGATCGTGTCGAGGGTGTCGGCGGCCACCTCGACCGCATTGAGGCGACCAGCGGACACGTCCTCGGAGAGACGGAGGAGGGCGCCGTGGATCTGCTCGAGACGCTCTAGCTGCTGGGTGGCGGTCTCCTTCTCCATGGCCAGGTTGGTGGCCTGCTGATGTATGTCCTCGAACAGCTTCCTGATCGCCCCCACCAGCAAGACGAAGACCAGATAGAGGGCACCGCCGGCGGCGGCCTCTATGGCCTGGGAGCCCCGGGCCAGGGTTACCACGACGAGCAGACCCGAGGAGAACATCCCGGTCATCAAGCCGACCCTCAACCCGCCGTACAGGGTGGACAGGATCGGCGGCCCCATCGACAGGAGGAGATAAGGGCTGCCGGCGCCACCGCTGAGGGTGAGGGCGACGGCGAGCACCACGGCGCCGACGAGAGTGATGGTCTCGGACCCGAAACGGGCGTGGAATCGGGTCTCGGGGAGCAGGGTGGCGGTGATGACGTAGGCCGCCGAGAGCGCCACCGGCACCAGGGACAGGGCATTTCCGCCACTGCCGATCACGTCGGAGATGATGCCGATGGTCAGGGCGACCCACTGACCGGCGACGATGGTCTTGTGGACCCGGGTTTCCCAGGGCGCCAGGGAGGCCATCATCGGAGGCTACCGTCCCCGTCGGTGACCGGCCGATACTGGCTCCTGGGTGGTGGCATCGGGTGTGGGAAGAGCACGGTGCGCGAGATGCTCTCCGAGGCCGGGGTGGCCACCATCGACGCCGACTCCTTGGGCCACCGGGTCCTCGATCCCGACGGCCCCGCCTTCGCCTCGGTCGCGACGAGATGGCCTGAGGTCGTCTCGGGGGGCCTCATCGATCGGGGGGCTCTGGCAGGGATCGTGTTCTCCGATCCAGCGCAACTAGCCATGCTGGAGTCGCTGACACATCCCCATATCTTCGGCATGATCGAGGGTCTCCTCGAGGATTTAGCCCCGCCGGTGGTAGTCGAGATCCCCCTCCTCAGGAAGCGACCCGAGGGGGTTTGGGCACGTGTCGTGGTGGACTGCGAAGACGAGACACGGCTGAGACGCCTCGTCGCCCGGGGGATGACCGAGGAGCAGGCACGGGCCCGCATGGGGTCACAACCGTCGCGGGCCGAGTGGCTCGCTGCGGCCGACCTCGTGATCCCCAACCACGGCGATCGGTCGTCGTTGCGGGACACCGTCACAGCCGCCGTCCCCGCTCTGTGACGGCGGGTTCTTGTCACCGTGCCCGGGTACCCTGCGGCCGATGCCCAGATTCGAGGTGGTCTCCGATTTCGCCCCCGCAGGTGATCAGCCGAAGGCCATATCGGCGCTCGCCGATGGTGTCCAGCGCGGCGACCGTTTCCAGACCCTGATGGGCATCACCGGCTCGGGGAAGTCGGCAACGATCGCCTGGACGATCGAAGCGGTGCAGAAGCCGACGCTGGTCCTCGCCCCCAACAAGGCGCTCGCCGCCCAGCTCGCCAACGAGTTCCGGCAGTTCTTCCCTCAGAACCGTGTCGAGTACTTCGTCTCCTACTACGACTACTACCAGCCCGAGGCCTA
>JAKEHF010000094.1 GCA_022615295.1 Actinomycetota bacterium
CGCTGGTCTCGAGGAGACGGTCTACACCGACGTGACCGAATCGTTCCGCATGAGGGCGCCATGGCTCGTCTTCAATCTGGTCCTCTATCTCCTCGTCGCGTTGGCCGTCGAGAAGCAGACCGGCGTCATCGGTCGGGAGCCGGTGTTGGCGGCGCTCATGCCCCTGATCGCGTGGCTGGGAGGGAACGGCGGCAATCAGAGCCTGGCGGTGATGATCCGCTCACTGGCCACCGACGACGTGCCCGGCGCCCAGGTGCCGAAGATCCTGGCCCGTCAGGCGGGTGTCGGAGCCCTCAGTGGGCTGTTGCTGGCCCTGGTGGCGGCCGTCCTCAGCTATCTCCTCCTCCTCTCCGGTTTCTTCGGCACCCAGACCCATCCGGCGCAGGTGGCGGCCGTTGTCGGCATCGGGGCGGTGTCCAATCTCGTGATCGGCTCCGTCGCCGGAGCGGGGATCCCGGTCCTCCTGCGCAGTCTGGGGAAGGACCCGGCCCAGGCATCATCCATCTTCCTGACCCTGATCACGGATCTCGCCGGTTTCGGCGGCTTCCTGCTCGTGGCCGGGGTGCTTCTCTGATTCGTTCGGCGAACGTCCCGCTCAGGACCCGATGATCGTCTCCCCTAGGTCGGCAAACGGCCCCTGGAACCTGATGATCTCCCCTTCCACGAGGCTGACGAGATGATGGTCCTCGAGAAGCGCTCGCTGCTCGTCGCTCCTATTGGCCTCGTCGACGGCGAACGCCGCCGGGGCATCGGGATCGTCGAAGACCTCGGCGCCCCACAGCTCCGGATCGCCCTCCTTTAGATCGACGATGAAGTTCTCCAGGTCCACGTCGGTATAGCCACCCATCGGGATGACGATGTGGAGCACCTCGCCATTGGCCGTTGAGAGCCGGGCGACTATGTCGACCTCGGTCACCACCTGGCCACGCAGAGTGGTCGGGGGGGAGTCGGCCGGGGTGGTGGTGGTGCTGATGGTTGTCGTCTCGGTGGTCCCCCCGGTGAGCACCGTCGATCCCGTCGACAGCGTCGTCTCGGTCTCGCTGCAGGCCGCGACGGCCAACACCAGCACGAGGGTGGTGAGAATGCGGCGGATCATGTGGGACCCAACGTCACCGCCGCGGTGTCGGGTTCCCCAGCCAGACGTCGGAAGACGCCGCGGAGACGCTCGGTGAGTGGCCCGGGCTCCCAGACCCGCTCGCCCACGGCGGCCACCGCCTGCACCTCGCGGATGGTGGAGAAGACGAGCACCTCGTCCGCATCGTCCAGCCGCTCGAGCCGAGCCGTGGTCTCGACGATGGGCACCTCGATGTCGGCGGCGATCTCGAAGACCACCCGTCGGGTGATCGAGTCGAGGATTCCCAGGTCGAGACCGGGAGTCTCGATTACCCCGCCCACCACCCAGCCCACCGAGAAGGTGGTGCCCTCGAGGATCAGCCCGTCGACCGTGTGGAGGAGGGCGTCGTCATAGCCGGCTTTCTGGGCGGTCCTGGTCGCCGCCATGTTCGCTGCGTAGGAGATCAGCTTGGCGCCGGCGAGGTCCCAGTCCTCGCCTGCGGCGTGCCACGGAGCTGCCAGCGGATAGAGGCGGGCGGGCTTGTCGGGACCGGCCCAGGGATGACCGAAGACGATCACTCGTGGATCCACCGTCGACCCCGGGAGACTCGGGCCCCTGGTGACCACGATCCGTACCGCACCGTCGAACACCCTCGACGCCGTGTCCTCGACCCATGCGCGCAGGAGCCCGCGAGCAGGGACGGGTAAATCGAGAAGGCTCGCGCTTCGCTCGAGACGCCGCAGATGGTCCTCGAGACGAAAGGAGACACCCCGATAGACCCGGATCACCTCGAAGCAGCCGTCCCCACGGAGCACCGACGAGTCGGTTACGTCGATCCGGCCATCGGACGGCTCCCCATTGATGAGGACCGTGGTGATCATGCCGGGCGGTAGCGGTTGGTTATGGGGAGACGTCGATCCTTGCCGAAGGCCTTTGTGGTGATCTTGACCCCCGGGGCGGCCTGTCTCCTCTTGTACTCGGCCCGGTCCACCATGGTGGCCACCCTGGTCACCAGGTCAAGGTCGTATCCCGCCTCGACGATGTCGTCGACGCCCATGTCACGCTCCACGTATCTCTCCAGCACCGCGTCGAGCAGCTCATACGGGGGCAGGGTGTCCGAGTCCTTTTGGTCCGGCCGGAGCTCGGCCGAAGGCGGTTTGTCGATGGTGCTCTGCGGGATGACCTCCTCGTCCTTGTTGCGCCATCTCGCCAGGTCGTAGACCAGAGTCTTGAAGACATCCTTGAGGACGGCGTATCCGCCCACCATGTCGCCGTAGATGGTGGCGTAACCCACCGCCATCTCCGACTTGTTGCCCGTGGCCAGGACGAGATGGCCGAACTTGTTGGAGAGGGCCATCAGTGTCGCCCCCCGGATCCTCGCCTGGAGGTTCTCCTCGGTCGTCCCCGGCTCGGTGCCGGCGAAGACCCCGGACAGGGCGTCGAGATGGGCGGAGAACACATCGTCTATGGGGAGGAGATCGAAACGTATGCCCAATCTCGCCGTCAGGTCACGAGCGTCGGCGACCGAGTGGCGGGACGAGTAACGGGAGGGCATGCCGACGCCCCACACTGACTCCGGTCCTAGGGCGTCTGTGGCGATGGTGGCCGTCAGGGCGGAGTCGATCCCGCCGGAGAGCCCGACCACGACCCCCTTGAACCCGTTCTTGCCCACATAGTCCCTCACCCCGAGCACCAAGGCGCGGTAGACCTCCTCGACCGGATCGAGCAGCGGGGTCACCATGCCACGGGCCCCAGGCAGGTCGACCATGAAGAGGTCCTCTTCGAACTGGGGCGAGCGGTGCACCACCTCGCCTCTCTCGTCAAGCACTAAGGAGGCGCCGTCGAAGATCAGCTCGTCCTGACCCCCGACCAGATTGAGATAGACCAGGGGACGACCGGCGGCCATGGCCCTCACTCGCAGCATCTCCTCCCGCTCCGCGGCTTTTCCCCGGTGGTACGGCGATGCGTTGATGTTGAGGAGGATTCGAGCTCCGGCGAGGGCCTGGGCCGCAGGAGGGCCGTCCGGGACCCAGATGTCCTCGCATATCGACACTCCGACCGTCTCACCACCGACTGCCCACACCCGGTCCGGGTCGTCACCTGGCGCGAAATTGCGGTCCTCGTCGAAGACCCCGTAGTTGGGGAGCAGCACCTTGTGGTAGACGCCGAGGATCCGTCCTCCCCGGAGCACCGCGGCCGCATTGGCCACGTCACGGGTCCTCGCGTCGAGAGCACCGGCATTTCCCCCTTCGGCGTGGTCGACGAAACCAACAACAACCGTCATGTCACCGGTGGCCGCGGCGATCCGCTCCAAGGCGGCGAGGTTGGCTTCGACGAAGTCAACGCGGTGGACCAGATCCTCCGGCGGGTACCCGGTGAGGGCCAGCTCCGGGGTGAGCAGCACGTCGGCGCCCGCTGCTGCCGCCTCACTCATCACCGAGAGGATCCGCCCCTCGTTGCCGGTGATGTCGCCAACCGTCAGATTCATCTGGGCCCCGGCGACACGAAGTGTCATGGCATGAGGTTAAGCCGGCCGCCGCCACATCACCCGACCCTCCGCCGCCCGTCATACCCTGTCTCGGTGGTCATCTCCTCCGACAGGATCAGAGCTGCGGCCGCTGCCACGGCCGACCCCGAGGGCGCCAGCGCCCGCATGATCCCGGTGCTCGAGGCCGATCCCGGGATCGCGGGCGACCCGGCGCTGCTGGCCCGCCTCGCCCACGTCTGCGGGATGAGCCGGGCCCTGGCTCGGGCCCTGGCCACCAGACCCGAGTTGCTCGCGACCGAGCCCGACTCATGGCGGGAGAGCGTCCCACTGTCGATGCGGGCGATGCTCGTCGCCGTCCTGGGGGACGAGATGAACGGCCTGGATGTCGCCGAGACGACCCGACGTCTCTCCGGCCAGATCGACATCCTCGTCACCGACCGGCTCGTGGAAGCGCGACGGCACGTGTCGGAGCGGCATCCCGCCGTCACCGACCTGAGGCTGGCGCTGGTGGCGATGGGAAAGTGGGGTGCCGGAGAGATCAACTACTACTCCGACCTCGACATGATCTTCGTCCACGAGGCCCCCCCGGGGGAGGAGAACGAGGCGAGGACCGTGGCCTTCGCCCTGGTCGGCCGGCTCATCGCCGACCTGAGCACCACCACCGTCGAGGGGACGGCCTTCAAGGTCGACCTCGACCTCCGCCCCGAAGGCGCCATCGGACCCCTGAGCAGGAGTCTCGACAGCTACCGGTCCTACTACGAGCGCTGGGGGGAGCCCTGGGAGCTCCAGGCGCTCCTCAAGGCCCGACCCGTCGCCGGGGACCCCGATCTGGGTGTCCGCTTTCGTGGGATGGCCGACGAGGTGGTCTGGGAACGGGGGCTCGACGCCGAGGCCCTGCGCAGCATCCGGGTCCTCAAGGCGCGCGCCGAGGAGGAGGCCTCCCCACGTGACATCAAACGCTCCGCCGGGGGGATCCGTGACATCGAGTTCGCGGTTCAACTCCTCCAACTCGTCCACGGACGACTCGACCCCGATCTACGCGTACTCCCCACCCTCGAGGCTATAGCCGTGCTCGGCGAGCACGGCTATATCGAGGAGACCGAGGCGGCACGTCTCTCCGACGCATATCGCTTCCTCAGGAACCTCGAGCATCGGGTCCAGATCTGGGACCTGACCCAGACCCACCTGGTCCCCGATGCCCACGCCGACAAAGAGAGGATCGGACGCAGTCTCGGTCTCGGGACCGACCCCGGGGTAGAGCTCGATCGTCGTCTGGCGGTGGTGCGACGGGAGGTCCGCGACCTCCACGAGCGGCTCTACTTCAGACCCATCCTGGACTCGCTCGCCGGGTCGACCACCGCCCGGCTCGGCCCCGCGGAGGCGACCATCAGGCTCGAGGCGCTCGGGTTCCGTGACGTGACCGCCGCCACCCGGGCGTTCGAGGACATGACGGGGGGCCTGAGTCGGCGCTCCAGGGCGATGCAGCAGGTTCTCCCCCTCATTCTCGACTGGCTCTCCCAGACCCCGGACCCCGACCTCGGTCTCTCCCAGATGCGGGTCCTCCTCGCCAACACCACCGATCACGGGGCGCTGGTCACCCTGCTCCAGGGCAACCCGGTCGCCGGGGAGCGATTGTGCCGTCTTCTCGGCACCGGTCGTCTCCTCGGCGATCTGATCGACCGCATCCCCGAGTTCATCCCTCGTCTCGCCGAGGACGACCCCACCTGGGACATTCGGGACGCCGCCGGGGCGACGGCGAGACTCGTAGCACTGCTCGACTCTCGACCCCACCCCGACGCCAGGGTGGGGACGATCAGGCGCTTCATACGCCGCCGCAAGCTCCGTATCGCGGCACGGGACGTGCTCGAGGAAGCCGACACCGAGACGACCCTGGAAGCACTTTCCGACAGCGCCGACGCCGCGGTGGCCGGCGGGCTCCATGCCCTCGGCGCTCCGTCTGTGCTCGGAGTGGTCGCCATGGGAAAGTGGGGCGGGAGGGAGCTCTCCTACGGCTCCGACCTCGACCTGATGTACGTCTACCCCGGAGAGACGGAGCGGGAGACCGCGGGTCGGATGGCGACCGAGCTGGAACGGGTCATATCGGAGCCGGGTCGTCATGGCGACGGGTACCACCTCGACTCGGAGCTCCGTCCCGAGGGGAGGAGGGGACCCCTGGCGAGGTCGGTGGAGAGCTATCGCCGCTATTACAGGGAGTGGGCTGAGCCCTGGGAGCTCCTGGCGCTCGTCAAGGCTCGTCCCGCCGCTGGGGACCCGGCCGTCCTCAACTCGTTCACCGAGGTGATCGGGCCGGTCCTCTGGGGGCGAGTGCCCGACCAGGGTGTGTTGCGGGAGATCAGAGCAATAAAGGCGCGTGTCGAGGCGGAGCGGATCCCCTTCGGCCAGGACCCGGGGTTCCATCTCAAGCTCGGTCCCGGCGGTCTGTCCGACATCGAGTTCCTGACCCAGCTCCTCCAACTGCGGCATGGAAGCCTCGTCCCCGAGGTCCGTGTCACCCCGACGTTGCCCGCCCTCAAGGCCCTCCGCGACGCCGAGCGTCTCGACTCCGAATCACACCAGACTCTCCACGAGTCATACCTGTTCCTGACGAAGGTCAGGCTTCGTCTCCATCTGCAAAGGGGGCAGACGACCGACTGGTTTCCCCAGCACCCCGATCAACGGTCGAGCCTTGCCACCTCGCTCGGCTACGACCGTCAAGGTGACCTGGTCGAGGAGTATCGGAGACACGCCCGGAGGACGAGACGTGTCTTCGAGGCCCTCTTCTACGACTGAGAGGGCCCGCCGACGACGAGGCCGACCGCGGCCGCGACACCCCGCAGCTCGGTCATCAGCTTGTGGAACTCCTCGGGTCGGAGGGCCTGGGGCCCGTCGACCAGGGCGGTTTCCGGTGAGGGATGCACGTCGATCATCACCCCATCGGCGCCTGCGGCGATCGCCGCCTTGGCGAGCGGGCCGACGAGGTCACGACGACCGCTGGCGTGGGAGGGATCCACCATCACCGGGAGATGGGTTCGCTTCTTGACCACGGGGACCGCAGTGATGTCGAGGGTGTTGCGCGCCGAGGGGTCGAAGCCCCGGACCCCCCGTTCCACAAGGACGATCTGGCGATTCCCCTGGCTGAGGATGTGCTCGGCGGCGTCGACCCACTCGTCGACGGTCGCCGCCCGGCCCCGTTTCAGCTGGACCGGCTTGGGCTGTAGCCCCACCTCGCGGAGCAGGGCGTGATTCGACATGTTCCGGGTGCCGATCCGAACCATGTCGGCGTAGCCGGCGACCAGCTCGACGTCCCGGGGGTCGAGCACCTCGGCGACGAAGGGAAGACCCGTGATCTCCCGGGTCTCGGCGAGAAGCTCGAGAGCGGCCTTGCCCAGACCCTGGAAGGTGTAGGGCGAGGTCCTCGGCTTGAAGGCGTCACCACGGAGGATGTGGGCGCCGGCACCCTTGACGGCCTCGGCGGCGTCGAGGAGCTGCTCACGGCTCTCGACGGCGCAGGGCCCGGCTATCACAGTGAGTCGACCACCCCCGATCTCCACCTGGCCCACCTCGACCACCGTCGCCTCGGGACGGAAACGTCTGCCTGCGCGGCGGCCGCCGGGGATGACCGGCACCACTCGCTCCACGCCGGGGAGGTCCTCCCAGGGGGCCTCGGTGTGGAGACGACCCTCCGTGGAGCCATTGACGACCACCCGACCGCCCTCGGTGGTCACCTGGACGTCGGCGCCGAGCGACTCGAGTCTCTGGACTATCGCCGCCACCTCCTCGGTGGTGGCGTCGGCGTGCATGACGATGTTCAAGCCCCAAGACGGTAGCCGGGCGCCGGGAAGCGGCCGCCGGGTACGATTGGCCCGTGGCCGACATGACCCAGCTCGAGGGTTACGAGCCTCACATCGGCGAGACCCGCCAATACTGGCGGGACATCATCCTCGGGGTCAACGACGGCCTGGTCTCCGTCTTCCTCTTGGTGATCGGAGTCGTCGGTGGCGGTCTGACTCCGTCGCAAGTGCTGCTCACCGGGGTCGCCGGCGCCTTGGCGGGAGCGGTGTCCATGGCCGCCGGTGAGTATCTCGCCACCAAGTCCCAGGACGAGGTGCTCTCCGCCGAGCTCGAGCTCGAGCAGACCCATATCGCCAAGTTCCGTGATGCCGAGCTCGATCAGCTACGCGGGTACTTCACGGACATGGGTGTCCGCCCTGGGGATCTTGAGAGTGTGATGTCCGGCTTCGTCGACAACGACAAGGCGATCCTCAATGCCATGGCCGCCCTCGAGTTTGGCTTCGTCGACTCCGAGCGCCGCTCCCCATATCGGGCGATGCTCGCCTCGGGCGGGCTGTTCCTCGCCGGCTCGGCGCCCTCGGTGCTCCCGTTCGCCCTCTCCGGCTCCATCGGCACTGCGACGCTCTGGGCGGCCATCTTCACGCTGGTCGGTCTCTTCACCGTCGGCGTCGTCAAGGCACGGGTGAGCCGGACCGGCCAGATCCGATCCGGCCTCGAGAACCTGGTCATCGCCGGGCTCGGCGGGGTGGTCGCCTGGGTCCTCGGTCGGATCGTTGGGGGAACCCTGGGCTGAGCAAATACTGCGCTTGCATTTGTTAGCACTTAGCTCTAGGCTAGCCATCGTTGAACGAGAGCAAGCAGCTGGGTGAGTTCATCCGCCAGCAGCGAGAGAGGGCCAACCTCTCACTGCGCAGGCTCGCCGAGAAGGCCGGGATATCCAATCCGTATCTCAGCCAGATCGAGCGGGGGATACGACGGCCGTCGGCGGACATACTCAAGAGTCTGTCGCGGGCCCTCGAGATCTCGGCAAACTCGCTCTACAGCAAGGCAGGCCTGATCGACGAGGACCTCCCACCGGCAACGGTCTTCGAGGCGATCGAGGCCGACGACCGGCTGGGCAGCGACCAGAAGAGGGTGCTTCTCGACATGTACCGGGCATTGGTGCGAACCAATGCCGATAGACAACAGGAGTAAGAAAGAATGCAGGCAAAGAGCGTCATGTATGCCGCCGTCGGTGCCCCCGTGGTGGCCGTCCGCAAGGTCGGCGACCGGGTGAGCACCCTCAGGGGCAGGCTCAACAAGGAGACCACCAACTACACCAAGCGCGCCGAAGAGGCCATCGCCGTCTGGGCCGCCGAGGGTGAGAAGTTGGTCAGCAAGATCAGCGAGGGCAAGGTCGTCGAGGAGATCACGGCCAAGGTGGACCTCGACCAGGCCAAGGTGCAGGTGACAAAGCTGCGTGACCAGCTCGAGGACATGCTCGCCACCTGGAGGACCTCCTTCCGTCCCGCCACAGAGCCGGCGACGGAGACACCGAAGAGCGCACCGGCCAAGCCCAAGACCACAACCGGCTCGAAGAAGCCGGCCGCCAAGACTTCTGCTGCCAAGACGACAAAGTCGTCGACGGCTGCGAAGACGAGCTCGGCGAAGACCGCAACGGCGGACGCCGCCAAGGCTTCCTGAGCTCTCCTCCTCACACAGTGAAACAGGGGCCGCACGGCCCCTGTTTCTGCTTACCCCTCCAGCAACCCGAGACTCCACGGCTTACGGGGCTGACACCCCGATGGGGACGGGCTGGTCAGCGCGACGCGCCGATTTCTCCTTCTTCCCTGGCAGTCTGTGTCCCCCTACCGGCTGTCAGGAGAACCGCGTTGTTCACGCCGTCCAAGGTCTGGTCGGCGACGATTCGAGTGACCCCGTTCGTAGCGTTTCTGGTCGCCCTGGTCGTCTCTTTGGCTGCTCGTCGGACCCTCCGGTCCGGGTCCTCTTCATCGGCAACAGCTACACGTCGGCCAACGACCTGCCCGGGATGGTCCGGGACCTGGCTGCGTCGGCCGGAGTAGAGGTCGAGGTCTCGTCACACGCTCCGGGTGGCTGGTGGCTTCGAGACCACCTCGCCTCGGATGCCACC
>JAKEHF010000095.1 GCA_022615295.1 Actinomycetota bacterium
CCCCAGACCATGGTCAGTGCGGGTTGGAGGAGCACGATGGTGGCGGTCTCGGCCGCGGGGAGACGGGGCAGGGCGTAGCCGATGAGGAGCCACGCGGCCACCTGGGGACCGAGGGCGAGGAGCACCAGCCATCCGCTCGACGGCCACTCGACACTCAGGTCGATACCCGGTCCGAGAAGACCGATCACCGTGATCGTCACCAGACCACCAAAGGACACTTCCATCAGGGGGCCGGCCGCCGGCGCCTGGACCGTGTTCGTGTACTTCATGGTGAGCAGGAAGACGGCATAGAAGACCGCGGCGAGGAGGGCGAGGATGGTGCCCCGCGTCGGGTCGGAGCCGAAGGCGTCGTCCTGACCGATCCCCGAGACCAGGGCGACACCGATGAGCACGACAGGTATGGCCAGGGTTACCACACGTGGCGGCTTCTCCCCGAAGAAGATCCAGGCGGCGAGGGCCACCAGGACTACCTGGACATTGGCGATGAGGGTGGCGAGCCCGGCGCCGATGTATCCGATGGCGGTGTGCCAGCTGACCATGTCGAGACCCAGGGCCAGACCCGCCGACAGCGCCAGCCAGCGGTTGCGTGCCGGGCGATTGTCGAGATGACGGCGTGCCAGCCATATGAGGAACAGCACCGGCACCGCAAAGCCCACCCGGTAGAAGCCGCCGCTGATCGGGTCGACGCCCGAGAGGGCGAAGAGGATGGCTGAGAACGAGATGATCGTCGCCCCGACCAGGGCGGCAACGGTTGTCAACTCATCGGCTCCGGTCCGTCGCCAGATCGAGAAGCTCACCCGCCGCCACGTGGATGGCGCTGAGGAACTCGGCGGAGTCGGCCAGCGTGTCGTAGTCGGCCTGGATCCCCCAGAGGAGACGTCCGTTGTAGGAGAAGAGCGCCACCCCGATGCCATGCTGCGCCCAGAGGGGAACCATCGGGTAGTTGGCGATCATCTGGGACTCGAGCAGGTACATGGGGAACTGAGGGCCGGGGATGTTGGTGACCGTCATGTTGAAGGGCCGCATCCGGGCGCCGACCACCCGGTTGGCGAGCGAGAGGAGGGTGATCGGGGTCCCCGAGCTCAACTCGACGAGCGTGGCCGCACCGAGGGCCTGATTGGTCCGCTTGAGATGGCTGGTTCTCTCCTTGATCAGCTCGTATCGGGTGCGTATGTCCGGCTCCTCGATGGGGAGGTCGAGGAGCCACATCGCCACCTGGTTTCCCAGCTTTCCCCGTTGGCTCGGGGACCGGGTCGACACCGGGTTCATGATGCGGAACGCGGACCCCGTGGGGTCATAGTCACGGTTCTGCATCAGGAAGCGACGAATGGCACCCGCCGTGATGGCGAGGACCACGTCGTTGACTGACCCGCCCAGACCGTTCTTGATCTCCTTGACCCTGTCGAGGGGAAGATCCGTCCAGTCGAAACGGCGGTTGGGCCCCAGGTCGGGGTTGAGCGGGGTCCGTGTCGAGGCGGTCAGCCATCCCGACCTCAGGGAGGAGAGGGCGGCCGCCGATCTGTCCATGGCCCGGTCGGCCAACGACCGCCGCTCTTTGACCGCATCGCCGAGATTGGTGAGCCTGTCGATGGCCCGACGCGTCAGCTTGGCGGCCTCGGCCACCGCCAACTGGGTCGGGGTAGGGGCGGGGCGGGGGACCCACTCCGGTGTCTGCTCGATCGTCGAGTCGGGGGCCACGTTGAGGAGGATCGTGGTGAGGTCGATGCCGGAGACCCCGTCGATCATGCAGTGATGGATCTTGGCGATGATCGCAAATCTGTCGTCATCGATCCCTTCGACGACCCACAGCTCCCAGAGCGGTTTGCTCCTGTCGAGCTTCGTCGAGACGATCCGTCCGGCGAGATCCTTCAGCTGGCGGTCCGAGCCCGGTCGGGGCAAAGAGGTGTGTCTGAGGTGGTAATCGAAGTTGAAGGCGCCGTCGTCGACCCACACCGGGTGCCGGTCATAGGGGACCCACTCGAGACGTTGGCGGTATCTGGGTATGTACTGGAGCTTGGAGGCGACGTGGGCCTTGACACGGTCGATGTCTATGCCACCGTCGTCGGCCTTGAGCGGGGCTGCGTCGAACAACGCCACCCCGGCGACATGCATATGGGTGGTCGGGCTCTCCAGCGCCAGGAACGAGGCGTCGAGATAACTGAGCGGCTCGTACCAGAACTCCGACATGACCCGGAAGCGTAGATGGGCCTCGCCTACCCGAGAACGGGTCAGAGCTCGACCTGGATCCCGATCTCCATGACGTCCTCGGGAGGCAGCGAGAAGAACTGCGCCGCATTCGAGGCGTTGCGGTGCATCACGGCGAAGAGACGGTTCCTCACCGAGTCCCACAGGTTGTGCTCACTGACCAGCACGGTCTCCTTGCCCAGGACATAGACGGCGTCGGTGGCGTCGAAGCCGAAGTCCGCCTGGCCGATCGCCGAGAGGGCCTCGGGGACGTCCTGTGTCTCCATGAAGCCGAAGGTGAGCAGGACCTGATGGAAGCCCTCACCCAGGTCGTGGATCGTCGCCCGTGCCGCCCGGTGCACCCTGGGGACGACGTCGGTCTTGACGGAGACGAGGAGGACCGTCTCGTGGATCACGTCGTTGTTGCGCAGATTGGCCAGGAGCGCGGGCGGGGTGACCCCCACCTCGGGGAAGAGATACACGGCCGTGCCGGCGACACGTCTCTGCGGGTGGGCTGCGATCGACCCGATGAACCGCTCGATCGGCAGATGGCCCCGTCGGATCTTCGAGATGAGGGCGCGACGCCCCCTCCGCCAGGTGAGCATGACCGACATCACCAACAAGCCCACGAGGAGGGGGAACCAGCCCCCGTCGGAG
The DNA here is from genome assembly GCA_022615295.1 of Actinomycetota bacterium. Lineage (GTDB taxonomy): Bacteria > Actinomycetota > Acidimicrobiia > Spongiisociales > ZC4RG35 > ZC4RG35. The sequence goes on from JAKEHF010000095.1 coordinate 2,842, forward strand.
ATCTTGATGATGTTGGCGCCGAAGAAGGCGAAGTCGATGGCGAGAAAGCCAAGGGAGATGAGACCGGCCTTGCGCAGGCTCCAACGCCAGCGGAGTCTCATCACGAGGTAGAGCAGGATCGTCGTTATCAGCATGGTGGCGGTGACCGCCACGCCATAGGCGGCGGCCAGACTGGTGGCCGATCCGAAAGACACGATGGTCAGCGCGCAGGCGATCATCAACGCGAAGTTGACCGACCCCAGGTAGATCTGGCCGTACTCCCGAGAGGAGGTGTGCTCCAGCTTCATGCGGGGGAGGAAGCCGAGCTGCACCGCCTGTTGGGTGAGGCTGAAAGCGCCGGAGATGAGGGCCTGGGAGGCGATGATCGCCGCCGACGTGGCCAGCAAGACGAGGGGGATGAGGGCCCAGGACGGCGCCAGCCCATAGAACGGGTTGACGATCCCGGCCGGATTTGCCACCAGATAGGCACCCTGGCCGAAGTAGTTGATGAGTAGCGCCGGGAATGCGACGAAGAACCAGGCGAGACGTATCGGTCTCCGGCCGAAGTGGCCCATGTCGGCGTAGAGAGCCTCGCTCCCCGTCACCACGAGAAAGACCGCGCCAAGGGAGAGAAAGGCCGCCTCGGGGTTGGAGACGAAGAACGAGACTGCATAGCCCGGGTACACGGCCTGGAGCACACTCGGGTTGGAGAGGATTTGGCCCGCGCCGAGCACGGCCATCACCCCGAACCAGATGATCATCACCGGCCCGAAGACAGAGCCGACCCTGCTGGTTCCTTGGCGTTGCACTGCGAAGAGGATCACGACGATGGCCACCGCGACCGGGACCACGAACCGCTCCAGCTCGGGGGCGACCAGCTCGAGACCCTCGACCGCCGAGAGAACCGAGATGGCCGGTGTGATGATCCCGTCCCCGTAGAGAAGAGCGGTGCCGAAGATCCCGACGATCAAGAAGCCCTTGGCCAGGGGTCGTAGTGAAGGCCGGCCGGGACGTACCGCCAGGGCGGTGAGGGCGAGGATTCCGCCCTCACCGTGGTTGTCGGCCCTCATCACGAATATCAGGTACTTGATGGTGACCACGAGTACCAGGGACCAGAAGATCAGGGAGAGGATGCCGAGCACGTTCGCCGTGTTGATCTCGAGGTCCCCGGCGGCGTGAAAGCTCTCCCTGAAGGCGTAGAGGGGGCTGGTCCCGATGTCCCCGAACACAACGCCCAATGCGGTGAGCGACGTGACGAGGAGGTAGCCGGAACCCTTGGGTTTGTCCATGTCCTGGGAGAGCTCCCCTCGCCTCGGTCGTCACGAATCTAGGTCTGCTCGCCCAGGTTTCCACATAGAGTCGGAGGATGGAGCGGCTGTGGCGCTGGATCGAGTCGATCGGCGAGGACCCTACCGACGGCATCGAGACCCGCTCGAGGAAACGGGTTCTCGTGGTCGTCTCGGTCGTCGTCGCCTTCCTGGCCATATTCTGGGGCGCCGTCTACTTCGCACTCGGCGAGCCGGGAGCGGCGCTGATCCCTTGGACCTACACCGTAGCATGCCCACTTGGTTCCTCCTCGGGGTGCGCCAACCGGTCGCCGAAACCGCAAACCTCAGGTTGTAGGGCCCCCCACAGGGCACCTTCCCGCTCAAGAACGCGGATTCAACCCCAGGTAGGGCCCCTAACATCCGGCTTCGACGGGATGCACAGGACTTCTCGGTGCTTCCCAACCCCGAAAACCCAGGAAACCCCGACCGTGACATCCCCCCGGTGTCCAGTCCATCCTGGTCATGAGCCAGTTCTTCTCGCCCGGCTTCTCGTGGATCAGCAGCTCGCCGGAGGCGCGACTACGAGTCATCGTCGTCGACACCGGCGGCTCGCTTCTCCTCGTGGCGCTCGAGGCACCCCCCGACAGCTTCGAGACGCTCGTCGCCGACGCCGAGGCGATACTGGGGACGCTCACACCACACGAGCCATGATCTCGTCTGCTCGCTCTCGGCAGCCGAACCACGAAGGGAACATGAGGCTGTTCCTGGTTGGGCCCCTGACAGAGTGCGCCCCCGATAGAGAGCGCCCCCGGGAGGACTCGAACCTCCGACACCAGGTTTAGGAAACCTGTGCTCTATCCCCTGAGCTACGAGGGCTGTGCTCCATAGGGTAGGCCACAGGCG
>JAKEHF010000096.1 GCA_022615295.1 Actinomycetota bacterium
CGCCGACGAGTACTGGTCGTCCGACCCGCCGAGGGCGACAAACGCGGTAAGACCGAGTACCGCCCCCAGACCCACCGTCAGCATCAGCGACCTCGTGCGCTCGGTCATCACACGCCGGGGCCACACGTGGGGGCACCGGTGAGCACGGGCCGCCCATGGGTGGCGATGTAGGCGGGGATGAGACAGGCGTCTATGGAGCCGTCCGGGGCGACGACCACCCGAGCCACGGCCGTGGTGGCGCTCTCGGTGGAGTTGTGCGGCCAGATGAAGTTCCCCAGCTGCCAGAAGACGGCGGCTCCGTCGACCATCTCCAGGGGAGCCAGGCGATGGGCGTGGTGGCCGAAGATGACGTCGGCCCCGGCCTCGATCATGGCGCGGGCGTTGGCCATGTCGTCCGGACGCGGCTCGGTGTCGAGCTCCCGTCCCCAATGGATGGTGACGATGACGATGTCTGCCATCTCTTCGGCTGCGGCCACGGCCTCCACCATGGTCTCGGTGTCCTTGCCGTTGCGCATCCCGGCCCGGTCATCTGCGGCATACCAGCTCGGTGACGGAGCAACGCCACCGAACCCGACCACCGCCACCTTCCAGCCGTTCACCTCGAAGACGGCCGGCGCCCCCGCCTCGCCGGCGTCACGCCCGACGCCGACCGGAGCCACACCGGCGGCGATGAGCTGGTCCCGACCATCGACCAGGGCCTCCTTCCCATAGTCGCCCGAATGGTTGTTGCCGAGGTTGGCCACCTCCACGCCGGCATTGCGAAGTGACGGCAAGGACTCGACCGGGCACTGGAACACGAACTCCTTGTCGAGCGGTGCTCCGAGATCGGAGGGGACGCACTCGAGATTGACCAATGTGAGGTCGTCGCCGAGGAAGAGGCCCTCGAGGCCCGACCAGGCGTGATCCCAGCCCTCGGCGGCAAGGGTGGGGATGTAGACGGGGTCGAGGGCAACGTCGCCGGTGCCATGCACCAGCAGCGAGCCTCGGGAGGTCGTGGTCGTCGTCGGGATCGTGGTGGTCGTCGGGGCCAAGGTGGTGGTCACGCCCAGGGTGGTGGTCTCGGCGGCGACGAGCAGGGTCGTTGAGGGTGTGGTCGTGGCGCCTGCGGAGGTCCATACGAGAAACGTGGCCGAGCCCACCAGGACGCCACCGACCACCACCACCGCCAGCTTGAACATCGAGGTCGACACGCCTCGGCACAGGCTAAATAGCGCCGGTGCCTAGCCGGAGGAGGCTCAGAGGATCTGGCTGAGAAAGAGCTTGGTCCGGTCCTCGATCGGGTTGGTGAAGAAGTGCTCCGGTGTGCCCACCTCCACGATCTGGCCGGCGTCCATGAAGACGATCCGGTCGGCCACGGCCCGGGCAAAGCCCATCTCGTGGGTCACGACGATCATGGTCATCCCGCCCCTGGCCAACTCGACCATGGCGTCGAGCACCTCCTTGATCATCTCCGGATCCAACGCCGAGGTGGGCTCGTCGAACATCATCACCTTGGGCTTCATGGCCAGCGACCGGGCTATGGCCACCCGCTGCTGCTGACCGCCGGAGAGCTGGCCCGGATACTTGTTGGCCTGCTCCGGTATCCCCACCCGTCTCAGGAGCTGCATGGCCATCTCCTCGGCCTCGACCTTGGGCACATGACGCACCTGACGCGGGGCGAGAGTGATGTTCTCGATCACGGTGAGATGGGGGAAAAGGTTGAACTGCTGGAAGACCATCCCCGTCTCCCGACGCACCTCCTGCACCCTCTTGACGTCGTCGCTCAGCTCGATGCCGTCGACGACGACCCGCCCCCGGTCGTGCTTCTCGAGACGGTTTATGCACCGGATCAGCGTGGATTTGCCTGATCCCGAGGGACCGATCACCACCACCACCTCCTGGAGACCCACCCTGAGATTTATGTCCTTGAGCGCCTGGAAGCCGTCGAAGAACTTGTCGACACCGATCACCTCGATGATCGGCTCCCCCTTGGCCTTGGTGGCGTCGGTGTAGGTGCCGTTGTCCGTCATCGCTCTCCAACTCCCAGTCTTCGTTCCAATCTTCGCGCCTCCCGTGACATCGTGTAGGACCCAACCCAGAAGATCAACCCGGCGAACGCCAATGTCACCACGAACAACCCCTTGCCGAGGAAGTCGGGTTGCGAGTTGACAACGAAACTGGTCTCCAGGAGCTCACCGATCCCGAGGATGGCCACCAGGGTGGTGTCCTTGTACAGACTTATGAACTGGCCGACCATCGGCGGGATGCTGGCTCGGAGCGCCTGGGGCATGACCACCAGGGCCATGGTCTTCCTCCCCGGGAGGCCCAGCGACTGTGCCGCCTCGGTCTGCCCGTGGGGAACCGCCTGAAGCCCACCTCTTATCACCTCGGCCACGTAGGCCGCCTCGAATGCGGTGATGGCTATCAGCATCCGGGTCACCTGGCTCGGCCTGACCTCCTCCGGCAGGAGGAACCCGATGGCGAACGCACCGAACAGGAGGACGGCGATGAGTGGGACGCCACGCACCACCTCGATGAAGGTCACCGACAGGGCCCTGATCACCGGAAGGGCGGATCGACGACCCAGGGCCAGGAGTATCCCCACCGGGAAGGCGAAGAGTAGCCCGGCCAGGGTCAGGAAAACGTTGAGGTGGAGACCACCCCAGTCCTCCCAACCGACCCCCCCGAATGCGGCGAGGGAGAGATAGCCGGCAACCACCAGGGCCCCCACCCCGACCCAACCCCAGCGGGAGTGAAGACGACGCCCCGAGACGTTGAAGACGATCCCCACGATGGCTACGACCACCGTGAGGAGGGTGGGTGTGATGGTCCTGGTGAGGAGGAGCAGGACTACGACCAGACCGATGACCGGGGCGAGACGTCGCACCACGTCCCGGGGTGTGGTCGGGGTGAAGGGGAGACCGGAACGTGCCGCCCGCTCCCGGCTGCCCGCCTGGATCAGCCCGGCCGCGAGCCCGATCGCAGCGGCGAGGAACCCACCCGACAACCACGGACGCCACAGCTGGTCCCTCGGGAACTCGCCCACCATGAACAGCCTCAGATTGACCTCGAGGATGGTGATGTCGAATCCGGCGACGGCGCGTGCCCCCAACCAGATCCCGGCAAAGAGGAGCCCGCCGAGCACCGTCGTGAGCAGCCCGTTGTACCAGGTGTTGAACAGGTTCCGCCGCGCCCAACTCGGTCCCGGAGCCGCCGGCAGGGTGGGTCTCACCGTCTCGAGGCTCACGTGGTCACATACCGGAGACGGCGGTTCAGGATGTTGACCACAGCCGAAATGGTCAGGGAGAAAACCAGGTAGGCGAGCATTAGGACCGCCACCAGCTGGGGAGCCGGTTGGGCGTTGCCGATGGTCTGGAAGACGATGCGGGTTATCTCGGCGTACCCGACGGCGATCGCCAGCGAGGTGTTCTTGGTGAAGTTGAGGAACTGGCTAATGGTGGGTGGTATGGCGATGCGCATCGCCTGAGGCAGGATGACATAACGCAGACGCTGCCAGGGACTGAGGGCAAGGGCGTTGGCCGCCTCGGTCTGTCCCCGGGGCACGGCGAGGATGCTCCCCCTGACGATCTCCGCGACATGCGAAGCGGTGTAGAGCACCAGCGCCACGAGCACGGCGAAGTAGGAGCCCAGACCGCGGAACCCTCCTTCGAGGACCCTCCCCTCGAGCACCGGGATCGAGAGGGCGACCGGACCGTCCAAGACGAGGAAGGCGATCACCGTCACCGCGCCGAGGATGCCCCCCGACCAGGCGAGACGGTGATGTGGTGACCCGGTCCGCTCCCAGCGACGGGTTCGCCATACCCAAAGCCAGACGGCCGCCAGGAGCGTGGCACCGATGATCAGCCAGTAGACGCCGAATCCCGGTTGTGCGGAGAACCCGGTCACCGCGATGAACCGGTTGTTGACCACGGCCAGACCCATCGGGTTCCAGGAGTCCTCCAGCAGTGGCAGTCGTAGGACCACCGCATTGAAGAAGGAGAAGATGATGAGGAGGGGAGGGAGGTTGCGGAACATCTCCACGTAGAAGGCGCACATCCGCGCCACCAGCCAGTTGGTCGAGAGCCGTCCCACCCCGATGACCACCCCGAGGATGGTGAGGAGGGGAACCCCCACCACCACCAGGGCGAAGGTGTTCTTCACCCCGACCAGCAAGCCTCGCCAGATCGGTGTGCCAGGGCCCGCACCGGACCCGGCGATGTCGACACCGAGGGGTTGGGTGAGGAAGCTGAAATCGGTGGTCAGCCCCGCCCTTCGCAGGTTGTTGGTGAGGTTCCACCACAGGACGGCGACAACGACGGCGACCGCCGCCGCTGCGACGATCTGTGCCAGCGCGTGGAGGACCCGGATGTCACGCCAGAGCGGCGGATGCTGCGGTCTGTGGCCGGTGCCTGCGGTCATCTGGGTGTGTGACAGGGGGCGTCTCGGTCAAGACGCCCCCTGTCGTCGGGCTCTAACGATGAGGCGGCGGGTAGTGAAGCCCGCCGTTGGTCCACAGGGCGTTGACCCCGCGCTCGAGACCGAGCGGGGTGTCGGGGCCGACGTTGCGGTCGTAGATCTCGGCGTAGTTGCCCACCGCCGCAACCACCTCGGCGGCGAAGTCGGCCGGCAATCCCAGACCGGCGTCGAAGACGCTGGTGTTGCCTTCGGCATCGGTGATCTCCAGACCGAGGAAACGACGGATGTCGTTGTTCTCCGTATCGGCGAAGCCGTTCACGTTGTCCTGGGTGATGCCGAACTCCTCGGCCTGGATGGTGGCGATCACCACCCAGTCGACGATCTGGGCCCACTGGGCGTCACCGTCACGAACCGCAGGGCCGAGTGGCTCCTTGGAGAAGGTCTCGTCCAGGATCGTCAGGGCCTCGGGCCCACCGTCGTCCTCTGGCCATGCCGAACGCACGCCGGCCAGCTGGGACTTGTCCGAGGTCCAGCCGTCACAGGCTCCCTCCAGGAAGGCCGCCTGGATCTGGCCGTTGTCGTCGAATGTCGACGGCGTGTAGCCGATCCCGGTCATGCGGGTAGCGAGGTTGAGCTCCGTGGTGGTGCCCGACAGCACGCAGATGGTGGTGTCGGCCATGTCGTCGATGCTGGTGAACCCGCTGTCGGAGCGAACCATCATCCCCTGGCCGTCATAAAACGTGGTGGTGAGGAAGGTGGCCCCGAGGGTGCCGTCACGACTCGAGGTCCAGGTCGTGTTGCGGATGAGTACGTCGATCTCGCCCGACTGGAGCGCGGTGAAGCGCTGCTCGGCCGTGAGGTCGATGAACTCGACGGCGTCGGGATCCCCGAACACCGCTGCAGCAAGCGCATGACAGAAGTCGATGTCGAACCCGACATGGTTCCCATCGGCGTCGACGAACCCGAACCCGGGAACGGCGTTGTTGACACCACAGTTGATGCTGCCCCGGTCCATCACGGCCGCCAGTACCGAACCACCTCCACCAACCGGACCGGTCGCCCCGGGACCACCCGTGGTGGTGGTGTCCCCGGCGGCCGTGGTGCAGGCGGCAATGGTTAGAGCGGTGACGGCGATCAGGGCGGTGAGCCTGTCTCTTTTCATGTCTCCTCCCGATTTGCAGGTCGTGGCGCCAACGACGGTGAGCCGGGCACCACTGCCCCCCGACCCTAACAACCCCCGACAAGACGTGTCCGGTCGAGCAGGGCGAGCCGACGAGACGGCCACATCTGATTACCCTTGCCGCCCTGGTTCGAAGGAGGACCATTACGTGATGAAAAACAGAATGACACTGATCGCCGTGATCTCGGCGCTGACGCTGGTCGCTGCGGCCTGCTCGCCGGCCGAGCCCGCGGCGACCACCGAGCCGGCACCGGCGACCACCCAGCCGGCGCCCGACACCACCGAGGCGCCGCCGACCACCGAGGCGCCGGGGACCACCACGGGGGAGACGGCTCTGCCCGATCTCGGCGGCCGGACGGTCACCGTCGGGGTGGAGAACGCCTACATACCGTTCAACTACATCCCGATCGGGGCCGACGCCCCGGAGGGCTGGGACTACGACGCATGGGCCTACATCTGTGAGCTGCTCAACTGCGTCCCCGAGTTCGTCGAGTCGGCCTGGCCGGCTGTGATCGACATCGTCGCCGCAGGCGATCTCGACACCGCGGCCGACGGGATCTCCATAACCGACGACCGCAAGGAGATCGTCGACTACTCCGACCCCTACATGGTGGTCACCCAGAAGCTGATCAGCCAGCTCGAGGATGAGCGCACCACGGCCCAGGAGATCATCGACGACCCGGCGGCGGTAATCGCCACCCAGGTGGGCACCACCAACTTCGAGCTGGCGGTGTCCCTGGTCGGCGAGGACCGGGTGCAGGCCTTCGACCAGTTCGGTCTGGCCATCCAGGCGCTGATCGCCGGTGACGTCGACGCCGTGATCATCGACGACGCCGCCGGGCTGGGGTACATCGGTGAGAACGCCGAAGTGCTCAAGACCCTCGAGGGCGACCTCCAGTCCGACCCGTTGGGGTTCATCTTCCCCAAAGGATCGGATCTGGTCGACCCGGTCAACCAGGCGATACAGGTGATGTTCGACGACGGGACGATGACCGAGCTCGGGGTCAAGTACTTCGGACCGGACTTCGACATCGGTTACGAGGACATCGAGGAGGTCGGTGGCTGAATCACCGCCGTACCAGAAATGTGACGAGGCGTCGGGTCCCCGGACCCGACGCCTCTTTAGCATCCCCGCTCCATGGTCAAACGTGACGAGGTGAGGCTGGGTCCCGAGGAGGAGGTCCTCCGCGGGATGCCGGGGGCCTCGATCTATCGCTTCGACAGCCGGGAGTTCCCCTGGTGGCTGGTGGTCATGGTGGCGCTCATCATCGTCATGGCCGTCGCCGTGGTCCTGAACTCCGAGTATCGGGAGGCCTTCGAGAATGTCTTCCCCCTCCCCCTGAGAGTCGCCCAGGGGATCACCCTGACCATGTATCTGACGGTGGGGTCCTTCGTCGTGGCCACCCTTCTCGGTCTGTTCATCGGTCTGGCCCGGGTGAGCGAGCGCCCCGTCGTCTCCAACCTCGCCGCCCTCTATATCGAGTTCATCAGGGGAATCCCCATGCTCGTCTTCATCTTTGCGGTGGCCCTGGTCCTCGCCCCCGACTTCGCCTCTCTGGTGGGCATGGAGAGCCGGGCGATACCACAGGCGGTTCGGGGCGCCGCCGCCCTGTCCCTCTTCTATGCCGCCTTCATCGCCGAGGTCTTCCGGGCTGGCATCCAGTCGGTGTCGAGCACCCAGACCGAGGCCGGTCTTTCTCTCGGTCTCAACGAGAGACAGGTGATGCGTCGCATCGTGCTCCCCCAGGCGGTGCGCAACATGCTGCCCGCCCTGGGCAACGATCTCATCTCGCTGATGAAGGACACCTCGTTGATCTCGGTGCTGGCCGTCCGCGAACTCACCCAGATGGCCCGTCTCTACTCGGGCTCGTCCTTCCGCTTCCGTGAGTCCTTCTTCATCCTCATGGTGATCTATGTTGTGCTCACCCTGTCGTTGAGCCTCCTGCTCCGCTGGTACGAGCGGCGCATCGCCATCCCTGGTCGTTAGCCGGCGACGAGGCCGAGGACCCGCCGGGTGATCGAGTCGGGGTCCATGCCCGCAGCTTCCCATAGATCGGCGACCGCCCCGAAGGGGAGGAAGCGGTCAGGGACGCCTATGGTCGTCACCGGCTTGGCCACACCGGCGCCCGCAAGCATCTCCATCACGGCCGAACCGAACCCCCCGCTGACGACGCCGTCCTCGAGCGTCACCACGTGGCCTGCCGGGGCAGCCCACTCGGCGATCCTCGGGTCCAGGGGCTTCACCCAGCGGGCGTTGACCACTCCGGCGTCGACCCCCTTCTCGGCCAGGTCCCCCGCCACCTTTTGGGCCACCTCGACCATCCTCCCCACTGCTACGAGGAGGACATCGTCACCGGCGTCGAGACGCTCGGCCACACCCACCGACAGCGGCTCTGCGGGGATGGCTGGCACGGACACCGCCCCACCCTTCGGATAACGGATCGCCAGCGGGCCATGGTGGGTGACCGAGGTCTCGATCATGGCGCAGAGCTCGGCGGCGTCGGCCGGGGCGCCGATGTTCATGTTGGGGATCATGCGGAGATAGGCGAGGTCGAACACACCGTGATGCGACGGCCCGTCGGGCCCGGTGATGCCCGACCTGTCGATCAGGAACACCACATCGAGGTCGTGGAGAGCCACGTCGGAGACGATCTGGTCAAAGGCCCTCTGTAGGAACGAGGAGTAGATGGCGACCACCGGCCTCTTCCCCGCCATGGCCATCCCCGCGGCGAGGGTGACGGCATGCTGCTCGGCGATGCCGGTGTCGAACACCCGATCGGGGAAGCGCTGCGCCATCTCCTTGAGACCGGCCGTGGAGACCATCGCCGCCGAAACACCCGTCATCTCCGGGTGCCGCTCGGCGGCATCGGCCAGCGCTCGGCCCGCCACCTCGGTCAGCTTGAGCTCGGTCTTCAGGGCCTTCCCGGTGGCCACGTCGAAGCTGGGGACACCATGGAGCTTCTCCTCCTCGTCCTCTATGGCCGGCTGATATCCGTTGCCCTTCTCCGTGACGACGTGGACCACCACCGGCTCGCGATAGGTCTTGGCCTGGATGAAGGTCTCCTCGAGCAGACCCAGGTCGTGGCCATTGATGGCCCCGGTGTACTTGAGACCGAGGGCGTCGAAGACCGTGGCCGGCTCGAGGATCTGCTTGAAGGCGTCTTTGACCCTCCCCGCCAGCTCGTCGGCGGTCTCCCCGACCAGGGGGATCCCCCGCAACATCCTCCCGATGGCCCGCTTGGCCCTCTCGTAGCGGGGATCGATGCGGTAGTGGGCCAGATTCGCCAGGGCGGCGAGACCCCCCACCGTCGGGGCGTAGGAGCGGCCGTTGTCATTGAGGACGATGACCAGACGCTCGGGACGGGTGACGGCGATGTGGTTGAGGGCCTCATAGGCCATCCCCCCGGTGAAGGCGCCGTCACCGATGATGGCCACAGTCCATCCCGGGTAGCCCGACAGGGCGTGTCCCAGGGCGTAGCTGAGAGAGGTCGAGGCATGGCTGTTCTCGACGAAGTCGTGGGGGGACTCTTCACGACTCGGATAGCCGGAGAGACCCCCGGTGTGACGGAGCCGTCCGAAGTCGGCCGATCTCCCGGTGAGCAGCTTGTGCACGTAGGCCTGATGGCCGACGTCCCAGATCAGCCGGTCCTGGGGCGAGTCAAAGACCCGGTGGAGGGCCAGTGTGAGCTCGACGACGCCGAGATTCGGCGAGAGATGGCCCCCGGTTTTGGACACCTTGTCGATGATGAAGGCCCTGATCTCCTCACAGAGGTCACTCAGCTGGTCGGAGTCGAGCGATCTGATGTCGGCTGGAGAAGTGATGTCTTCGAGCATCGCAGAGTCGGCACAGAGGCTAGTTCGCCCCCGGGGTTTGCCTACCCGACGGTCTCCCCCAGGGTCCTGCCCACGGCGACGGCCACCGCCCTCAGCTTGGTCATCATCTCGGCGAACCCGGGGATCGTCAGACTCTGTGGGCCGTCGCTCAGCGCCGCTTCCGGGTCGTTGTGAACCTCGACGAGCACCCCGTCGGCGCCGGCCGCCACTCCGGCGGCGGCAAGCGAGGACACCAGGGACCGGTCGCCCGCGGCGTGGCTCGGGTCGACGATCACCGGGAGATGGGTCTCGCGTTTCAGCACGGGAACGGCGCTGACGTCGAAGGTGTTACGCGTCGCAGTCTCGAAGGTCCGTATCCCCCGCTCGCACAGTACGACCCGGGAGTTGCCTGCCGAGACCACGTACTCGGCGGCGAGCAGCAGCTCCTCGATCGTTGAGGCGATCCCCCGCTTGAGGAGGACCGGCCGCGGCTGGGCCCCCATCTCGGAGAGGAGACGGAAGTTGGACATGTTGCGGGCTCCGATCTGGAGCATGTCGGCCTGGGCCGTCACCAACTCGGTGTCCTCGGGTGCCACTATCTCGGTCACCACCGGGAGCCCCGTCTCCGACCCGGCCGCAGCGAGCAGGGCCAGACCCTCGGCGCCCAGCCCCTGGAAGCTGTATGGCGAGGTTCGTGGCTTGAACGCCCCTCCACGCAGCATGCGGGCCCCGGCTCCGGCCACCCCCCTGGCGATGGTGGCTATCTGGTCGGCGGACTCGACCGAGCACGGTCCGGCGATCACCACGACCTCCGTCCCACCTATCGAGACCCGGCCGACGTCGACGATGGTGTCCCCCATCCGATGCTCACGGGACACTTGAGGGTAGGGCGGCGTCTCTGACCTGATCATCGCCACACCGGGCATGGTCTCGATCTGGGGGGCCAGAGCGCGGGCGGCCTCGTCGACCAGACCGATATGGGTCACCTCCCCCAACTCGCTGACGAGGAGTCTCCCCCCGTTCTGCTCGATGAAGCGCACGATCGACGCCTTGTCCCGTAGGGACACGCCACTGGAGAGGACGACGATCATTGTCCGGCCGCCTCGGGTCGGAGACCGGCAATGAACGCCGCCGGGTCCCCGCCACGATCGATCTCCTCGATCAACGCCGACCCCACGACCACACCGTCGACATGACCCGACAGCGTGGCGACCTGGGACCGATCCCTGATCCCGAAACCGGCGAGGACAGGGATCGGCGACACCGAACTGACCCTGTCGAGGTAGTCGAGTGTCGCCTCGTCGAAGTCCGCCGCCTTCCCGGTGGTCCCGGTCGCATTGACCGCGTACACAAAGCCGCGGCTCGACTCGGCGAGCACCCTCATCCTCGCCGGGGGCGTCGTCGGTGCAACGAGCCGGACCAGCGCCAGACCCCTTGTCTCCAGCGTGTGGAAGAGGTCGCCGCTCTCCTCCAAAGGGAGGTCGGGGACGATGAGACCGGTGGTGCCGGTTTCGGTCATGCTCTCGGCGAGCCGTTCCAGACCGTAGGCGAGGAACGGGTTGTAGTAGCCCATGAGGAGCACCGGTGCGTCGAGAGGTGTCTCGGCGAGGAGAGTGAGGATGGATCCCAGGGTGACCCCATAGTCCAGGGCCACTTGGGAGGCGCGTTGGATGGTGAGCCCGTCGGCCATGGGATCGGTGAAGGGGACACCGATCTCGACGACGTCGGCCGCCGCGGCCAGGGCCGGCAGGATCTCTCGGAATGCCGCAGGATCCGGGTACCCGGCCGTCAGATAGGCGCATAACGCCAATCCCGGCCCCGCGGTGATCGCCTCGGTCACCCTGGCGGCGCCCTCAGCCACCGGACCACTCCCGGATGATGTCGAGATCCTTGTCCCCACGACCCGAGACGCAGACCACGACCGTGGCCCCGACGTGGTCCTCGACCCATCGCCGGGCCCCGGCGAAGGCATGGGCCGACTCCAGGGCCGGGATCACACCCTCGGCGACGGCGCATTCGCGAAGGGCGGCCAGCGCGGTCGGGTCGTCCACGGTGACGTATCGGGCCCGGCCCCGGTCACGGAGCATGGCATGCTCGGGGCCGACCCCCGGGTAGTCGAGCCCGGGTGCGATGGAGTGGGTCTCGAGGACCTGGCCTTGTTGGTCCTGGAGGAGGGGGGTCATCGCCCCATGGAGGACACCGACACGGCCGGCGTTCAGTGTGGCCCCGTGGATCACCCCGTCGCCACCGGCCTCGACACCGACCAGGGAGACATCGGGGTCGTCGAGGAAGCCGCGGAAGATCCCGATGGCGTTGGAGCCTCCCCCAACGCAGGCCACCACGGCGTCGGGCAATCCCCCGGTGGCAGTGATGATCTGCGACCGGGCCTCGACCCCGATCACAGTCTGCAGCTCGGCGACCAGAGTCGGATAGGGATGCGGTCCCACCACCGACCCGAGCAGGTAGTAGGTCCCCTCGGGGTCGGTCACCCAGTCACGGAGAGCCTCGTCGATGGAGGCGCGCAGGGTCCCCTCACCCTTGTCGACGGGCACCACCTCGGCACCGAGGAGATGCATCCGCTCGACGTTGGCCCTCTGTCTGTTGACGTCGACGACGCCCATGTACACGGTGCAGGGGAGCCCGACCCGAGCCGCCGCCGCTGCCGCCGCCACCCCGTGCTGACCCGCGCCGGTCTCGGCGACGATGCGCCGGGCCCCCATCGCCACCGCGACCAGGGCCTGACCGATGGCGTTGTTGATCTTGTGAGCCCCGGTATGGCACAGGTCCTCCCGCTTCAGATAGACCCGGGCCCCCCAAATCTCACCGAGACGAGGCGCCGGTGTGAGCGGTGTGGGCCGTCCCACATAGCTCGTCTGCTCGGCACGGAGCCGCGCCCGGAACGTCGGGTCCTTCGAGAGCTCCCCCCAGGATGCCTCCAGACGATCGAGGGCGGCCACCAGTGTCTCGGGCACGTATCTGCCCCCGTAGGGACCGAATCTCCCGGAATCGCTCATCATCTCGCCATCCTCTCCTCGGCGTCGCGGACCGCCGCCACGAACGACCTGATCCGCTCGGGGCTCTTTCTCCCCGGGGCCATCTCCACTCCGCTGCTGACGTCGACCCCGAACGGTCTGACCACGGCTATGGCCTGGGTGACGGTCTCCGGGCTCAGGCCACCGGCGAGGATCATCTCCCCCTCGACAGCCAGCCTTGCCGCCGCCAGCCAGTCGACCGATCTCCCCCTCCCGCTCTCCCGGCCCTCGTAGAGGTATCTGACGCCGAGTGGCGGGGGCACGCCCCCCTCCCGGTAGACGGGGAGAAGCTCCACGTCCCCGATCTCACTCAATGAGTCGTGGTCGGCCTGGATGACATGGGGCCGGAGCTCGTCGACGACAACGTC
>JAKEHF010000097.1 GCA_022615295.1 Actinomycetota bacterium
CGGTGACGAGGACCAGACCGGATCGGGCGGAGGCGACCTTCTCGATCACCCGGGGAAGACCCAGCTCTGCGAAGGTGCGGCTTCCTGCGCTCACCCGACGAAGGACGAGGGATACCGAGCCCCTCTGGCGGAAGGCGGTCACCCGGAACCGTCCCAGGTCGTGACGCCCGTAAGCGAAGTCGGCGACGCCGGTCGCCGCGAAGTCGGCGGCGGCCTTCTCGCTGAAGACCGCCGTGGCGTAGGCCTCGGTGTCGGCCGGGGTCAGCGGGTCGACGTCTCCCATCGAGCGGAGCTCGCCCTCGAGTCGGAGCACCGGGGCCGAGCCCACCTTGAGATGAATGTCGGAGGCACCGTGGTCGACGGCACGGCGGAGCAGGTCGTCGATGCTGTGATCCATGGGTGATCTTTATCGGGCGCAAGCCGACGAGAGTTGAGTCACAGCTCCCAGTGACGACCGACCGCGGCGACGACTCGGGAGAGTGCCTGGCTTGAGGTGGCGGGGGAGACGAGACCGGACGGAGGGTGGTCGGCGCCGGCCACCCCCGACAACGTCGCCGCGACCGAGGACTCCAAAGCCCCCAGGTCGTACCCGCCCTCCAAGGCGAAGACGAGACGCTCCGGGGGTTGGATCTCTGTGAGACACCCCGCCATCCAGCCGTAGTCCTCGGCGGTGAGAGCCAAACGGGCGAGGGGATCGGCGACGTGGGCGTCGAATCCTGCGCTGACCAGTATCCAGTCCGGCTGGAACTGGCCTAGCACCGGGATGATCACCCTCGAGAAGGCCTCCCTCACGATGTCACCTGCCGTCCCCTCGGGCAGAGGGAGGTTGATCGTGGTCCCCGGCGCACCGAGCTCGATGTCATCGACCATCCCCTCATAGGGGTAGAACGGGTCCTGGTGCAACGACACGTAGAGGACCCCGGGATCGGAGATGACCATCGCCTGGGTCCCGTTGCCGTGGTGGACGTCCCAGTCGAGGATCGCCACCCGCAACCCCCGGTGGCGAAGCCACGCCGTGGTCACCGCGACGTTGTTGAACACACAGAACCCCATGCCGCGATCGGCGAGGGCATGATGCCCGGGGGGCCTGGTCACCGCGAAACCGGTGGCGGAGGACGCTTTCTCCAGCTCCTCGACCAGACATTGCACGGCCCCGGCGGATCGCAGCGCCGCCTCCCATGACGCCTCCGACACCCTGGTGTCGAAATCGAGCGCACCCCCACCCATGTGACAAAGGGTCTCGATGGCGTCGACATAACCCGGGTCGTGGACCATGGTCAGCAACGACCTGTCGATGCGGGGCGCCTCCAAGTCGACGACCTCGAGACCGGAGAGGTGTACTCCGTTGACCGCCGCCGTGATCCGCTGCGGTCTCTCCGGGTGGAGATCACCGGTGTCGTGCTCGAGGGCCGAGGGGTGGGTGGCCATCACCACCTTCATGGCCATACTCTCCCACAATGACCTTGGCCGTCGAAGGTGTCTGGCCCGGGCCGATGACCATCACCCGGGGATGGGCAAAGGCCATGGGACGGCGGTGGAACGACGAGTCGGAGGCGGGTTATCTCCGTCTGCTCAGGGGTGGCCCCGACTTCCTCGTCGAGGCGACACATCACCTCGCCGGCACCGGCGACGGGGTCGTCTACTCCCCGGCCCTCCATACGACGGCGACCCGTGTCTGGCGGCGGGCCGGCTACCGGGTCTGCGACAACCTCATGGTCATGGAGCGCTCGTTGAGCCGACCCTGGCGTCCGGTCTCCGGTGTGTCGGAGCCGGCGCCGAAACCGGATTGGCCGGCGATCGACGACGTCGACAGGACGGCCTTCACCGGGTTCTGGCGGATGGGTGTCACCGGGTTGGTCGAGTCGGCGGCCGCGGCGAGGAGAAGCATCGTGTTCACCACGTCCGAGAATGGGGCCATAGTCGGCTTTTCCATCGTGGGGACCGACGGCGATGTCGGCTATCTGCAACGAATCGCCGTGGGAGAGACCCACACCCGTAGGGGGATCGGCTCCGATCTCCTCGCCGCCTCCCTGGACTGGGCCCGTCGTCAGGGGTCACAAAACATGCTGCTCAACGTGCGCACCGAGGCGGAGGCGGCGCTCGGGCTCTATCGCTCCTTCGGGTTCATCGAGACCCGGACCCGTCTCGAGATCCTGGTCTACGGCAAAGCCGACGGCCCGTGCTGAACTGATTCGATGCCCTCGGCCATCCCCGACCGCTACAAGCTGGAGGTCCGTCTTGGGAGGGACGAGGACGTCGAGGAATGGCTGGCAACCGACGAGTCCCTCGACCGTCCCGTCCTCATCCGCAGCCTCGGCCCGGAGACGACCCCGGAGCGACGTCGCGGCTTCGTCGACAGTGTGAGCCGGGTGGCCCCGGTCGGTCATCCCCATCTGGTCAAGGTGTATGCGGTGGACCTGGTCCCCGGTGGGGCCTATGCCGTCCTCGAGTGGACCGGCGGCTCCACCCTGGCCGACCATGTCGCCGCGGGTCGCACCGTCGACCTCGCCGACTTCCTCCCCAACGCCACCGGTCTCGCCGGAGCGCTTGCAGCCCTCCACGAGAGCGGGGCAGGCCATGGCGCAATCGACATGGGTGCCATCTCCTACTCGGTGGCCCATCCCTCCAAGCTGGGCGGCTTCGGAAAGACCACGAGAGAGCCAGGTGACGTGCCGGCCCTGGCTTCGGTCCTGGAGACCGCGCTGACCGGGACCACCCCGGGGGGACCGCCTCCCTCGGAGCGGATCGACGGGCTCTCGCCCGTGATCGACCAGATCCTCCGCTCGGCACAGAGAGGGGTCATGACCGCCCGTGAGTTGGAAAAGGCGCTGAGCGCGGCCCCCACCCCTCGGGCCCCCGCCCCGGAGCCTCGTGCCGGATCGCGACGGCTCCTCTACGCCGCCGCCGCCCTGGTCGCCGTGGCGGCCGGTCTCGTCGGCGTGGGCTTCCTCTTCGCCGGGGACTCGCCGGGACCGGTGCTCCCCGGCCCGCCGACATCGACCAGCACCACGACCACCGTCGTCGGTACGACGACCACCCTCGGTGGTGGTGTCGTGACCGTCGACGAAGTGACGACGCTCGACCCCTTCGGCGAAGGCGGTGAGAACGACGAGAGCGTCAGTCTCCTGGTTGACGACGACCCGGCGACCGTGTGGTCGACCGAGACCTATCGCGATCCGCTCCATTTGATAAAGCCCGGGGTCGGTCTGTCGTTCTCGGTGAGCGGTTCGCCCCAGGGTGTCGAGGTGTTGGGGATGACACCGGGGGCTCGCTTCGAGCTGAGATGGGGAACCGAGACCGACATCGCCCTCACCGAGTTGGTGGCCGCCGTCGACGTTGGCCAGACCCCTCTCTCCATCACCCTGCCCCCACGGCGTGACGGGCATTGGATCATCTGGCTCACGGACCTCCCCGCGACCCCGGAAGGGGGTTATCGCGCCGAGGTCGCGGAAGTACGCTTCCGGCCGTGACCACCCCATCCCAGGACGCCCGGCTCCTGGGGCGGGTGGCCGAAGGGGACCACGGCGCCTTCACCGAGATCATGCGCACCCACGAGGACCGGGTGTTCGCCGTGTGTCTCCGCATCCTCGCCGACCGCGAGCTCGCCCTCGACGCCACACAGGACACCTTCCTCTCCGCATTCCGCAAGGCCGGCCAGTTCCAAGGTCAGTCAGCCCTGGGCACCTGGCTCTACCGGATCGCGGTGAACACTTGTTATGACCAGCTCCGTCGGGCGAGACGACGTCCCACCACGCCGATGCCCGAGCATGTGGAGGTGGTGGATGATCACGCCGAGCAGGAGCTGCTGGCGGCGGGTCATCGTCACGAGATCGTGGCCGCGCTCCGTGCGATACCGGTGGAGTTCCGGGCTGCAGTCGTCCTCGCCGACATCGAGGGGCTGGCCCTCCCCGAAGTCGCCTTGGCTCTTGGGGTCCCGGTGGGCACGGTCAAGTCCCGGGTGTTCCGGGGACGCCGGCTCCTCGCCCAGCTGCTAGGGGAACCAAACGAGGGATGAGAGCATCAAAGGACTGGCATGCGTAAACGTCACATCGACCTGATAACGGCCCTCGTCGAGGGTCTTCTCGAGGACGACACCGAGGCGCGCGCCCTGATCGACGCCTCACCGACGCTGCGCGCCGAGTACGAAGCGCAGGTCCGGGCGAGACGGGCCCTCCTCGAAATGGAAGAGGCGTCGATGAGGGCAGACGAGCGCACCGCCCTGCATCGTGAGCTATGGACGGCATTAAGGGCCGAGGTCTCCCCGTCACCGCCACCGCGGGCCGGGCTCGGCTGGGCCTACGCCGCTGTGGGAGCCGTCCTCCTCGTCGGTGCCCTGTCGCTGATCGGCGACGGTCTCACGCGTACGGCGGGGACCGAGTCGGGTGGCGAGCTGGCCCCGATCGCCGAGGACGCCGCCGGGGCCCCGGCCACCACCATGGCCGCCGCCACCGTGACCGAGGACACCGAACGGCTTGCACTGATCGCCATGCAGGCGAGAGACGGAGATCTGGCATACGCCGCAGCCGAAGACGAGCTCGGCAGCGAGTGTTTCGACCAGGCGGGGGTGAGCCACCTCGAGCCGCTAGGTGAGATCAGCGACGAGGGGGAGCGCTATGCCCTGATGGTGCCGGATGCCGACGCCGTGGGCCCCGACACCCCCGTCGTCTTCGTCGACCTGGCCACCTGTGAGGTAGCGCATCGGGACGGCTGAGGGGGTCCCCGCCACTAATCTCGACGGCGATGGAGGACTACGCCGCCAAGTTCGCCGAGTTCCTCGAGCAGGTGGCGACAAGGATCACGTCCATGACCGTTGACCGGGTGAGCCGGGGGATCAAGGTGACCGGTTTGGGAATCCTCGTCGCCACGCTGGGGTTGTCAGCGTTGATCTTCCTGTTGTGGGCCCTGTTCGGGGCCCTGGAGATCCCGTTGACCACGGCCGGCGCCTTCGCCCTCCTCGGGCTGCTGTTGCTGGGCGTGGGGGGCTTTTTCTGGTTCACCAGGTCTAGATAGATCTAGATGGAGATGACACACCACAAACTGACGATCATCGGGTCCGGCCCGGCGGGTCTCACCGCCGCCCTCTATGCGGCACGAGCCGACCTCGAGCCCATGGTGCTCGAAGGTATCGGCGCCGGCGGCCAGCTCATGCTCACCACCGACGTCGAGAACTACCCGGGGTTCCCCGATGGCATCCTCGGACCGGAGCTGATGGACCAGTTCCGCAAGCAGGCCGAGAGGTTCGGCGCCCATCTTCGCCAGGTGGACGTCACCAAGGTCGACTTCGAGCGCCGACCCTTCGTTGTCGAGGTCGGCGCCGACACCTACACCACTGACGCCGTGATCCTCGCCACCGGGGCCACCGCCAAATGGCTCGGGGTCCCCGGCGAGAAGACCCTCACCGGTCGCGGCGTCTCGGCCTGCGCCACCTGCGACGGCTTCTTCTTCCGCGATCAAGAGCTGGTTGTCGTCGGTGGAGGAGACACCGCCATGGAGGAGGCCCTCTTCCTCACCAAGTTCGCCTCCAAGGTGACCATCGTCCATCGGCGTGACGAGTTCCGGGCATCGAAGATCATGGCGAGTCGGGCCCTCGAGCATCCCAAGATCGAGGTTCTCTGGAACACCGTCGTCACCGAGATTCTGGGCGACAGCACGGTCACCGGGGTCGCCCTCGAGGACACCGTCACCGGGGAGCGCACCGAGAGGGGGGTCGACGGGGTCTTCGTGGCGATCGGCCACAAACCGGCGACGGATCTCTTCGCGGGCCAGATCGACCTCGACGAGAACGGCTATGTGGTCATCGGCACCGGGACCACAACCTCGGTGCCCGGGGTGTTCGCCGCCGGGGATGTCGGCGACCACGTATATCGTCAGGCGGTGACGGCAGCCGGCACCGGATGCATGGCCGCGATAGACGCCGAACGCTGGTTGGCTCACCAGGAAACGGCGACCACCGAGACAAGGAGCTGAGACATTGGCACAGATCGTCACCCTCTCCGAGGCCAACTTCGCCGAAGTGACCGGTGGGGAGAGACCGATACTCGTCGACTTCTGGGCGGAGTGGTGCGGCCCCTGTCGGGTCATCGCACCGGTCTTGGAGGAGCTGGCGGCCGAGCAGGACAGCTTCGACATCGGCAAGCTCAACGTCGACTACAACCCCCAGTCCGCCTCCGACAACGACGTGATGAGCATCCCAACGCTGATCCTGTTCAAGGATGGTGTGGAGAAGAAGCGAATCGTCGGCGCGGTTCCCAAGCACCGTCTCCTCACCGAGCTCGCCGAGTACATCGGTTGACTCCCTAGGGACCCACTCCAACATAGAGTTGGGTTATGCGTCTCTACCGTCACGGTGACGTCGGTTCGGCAGTCCGTGACATCCAGGCTCGTCTCGAGGCCCTCGGGTTCGAGTCGACACCCGACCTCAAGGGGACCTTCGGTGAGGGCACCCGTGAGGCGGTGACCCGTTTCCAGACGGCGAAGGGAATCGATGTCGACGGGGTGGTCGGTCCCGACACCTGGCGGTCCCTGTACGAGGCCGGATATCGACTCGGGGACCGTCTCGTTTTTCTCCGGCGACCGATGATGCGGGGCGGGGACATTGCGGACCTCCAATCCCATCTCAGCTCTCTCGGCTTCGACTGTGGCAAGGTCGACGGGATCTTCGGGCCCCGCACCGAGGCGGCCATCATCGACTTCCAGCACAACCGAGGCCTGGCAGAAGATGGAAGGGTCGGGCCCGAGGTCATAACCGAGATGCGTTTGGTGACCCGTGGGGTGCTCAACAACGGTCGTCAGGCGATCAGGGAGCGGGAGTGGCTCCGTGGTCTGACCCCGACACTGGCCGGTGCCAAGGTTTTTCTCGATGCCGGCTGTCGGGACACCGACGAGGCCTGTCAGTCGTGGGAGGCGGTCTCGGCGGCCGCGCAGGCGATAAAGGAGGCCGGGGGTCTCCCCCTGATGTCACGTAGCGAGGACACCCGAACCACCGAGAGGGTGCGGGCACAACGCGCCAACAGGCTCGGCGCCGATGTCATCGTCGCCTTCCGGGTCGGTGGTGACGTGGAGGACCAGGTGCACTATTTCGCATCCGAGCACAGCAGGTCCGAGGCCGGTGAGGAGCTGGCCGCGGCCCTGGCCGCCAGTATCGGTGGCCGTGTCGTCGGTCGTGCCGGCGTCATGTTGACCGAGACCCGAGCGCCGGCGGCGGTCGTGGCCCACCGCGTCCTCGACGAGAAGCTGGGTCTGGGGGTCGTCGAGGCTCTCGACAACTTCTTCAGACTGGTGGCCACTAGGCCATGAGCCGATAGAGACGCTCCAGCTCGGCGATCGACCCGAACCGGATCTCCACCCTTCCCTTCTCATTGCGATAGGTGATCTTCACCTTGGCCCCGAGATGCTCCCCGAGCCGCTTCTCGAGCTCGATGATCTCCACGGGCCGCAGCTTCCGGATGGTGGTGGCCTTCGGGGTCATCTCCTTGCGGGCCCGCACCGCATCCTCCACCTGACGGACCGACCATCCCTCCGCCGCGGCTCGCTCGGCGAGATGGATGGCGTAACGAGAATCCTCGACACCGAGGAGGGCCCTGGCGTGACCGGCGCTCAGTGTCCCCCCGTCGACCATCGCCTGGATGGGCCCGGGCAGTTGGAGGAGACGAAGGGTGTTGGCCACCGCCGACCGGGACCGTCCCACCCGATCGGCGACCTTCTCCTGGGTCATACCATAATCTTCCAGGAGTTGGCGGTAGGCGTGGGCTTCCTCCAACGGGGTCAGATCCTCCCGTTGCAGATTCTCGACGAGTGCCGAGACCAACGTGGTCTCTCCGGTGCTCCCCCGAACCACCGCCGGGATGGTGCCCAGACCGGCCTTTCTCGCCGCCCGCCATCGTCGCTCTCCCGCCACCAGGAAATAGACATCCCCTTCCCCGGGGGTCACCAACACCGGTTGCAGGATCCCCACCTCCCGGATCGAGTTGGTCAACTCCTCGAGGGCGGTGTCATCGAAACGGCTCCGTGGTTGGGCCGGATTGGGTTTGATCCTCTCCACGGGGAGATGGAGGAACTCGGTCTCCGTCGTCGTCTCCACCGACGGGATCAGGGCCTCGAGCCCCCTACCCAAACCACTCTTTCGGGTGGTCATCAGACATCCTCCTTATGACGTTTCACGAACTCCCTGCCCAGATGGCGATAGGCGATGGCTCCCCGACTCATCGGATCAAAGGCTTCGATGGGCTCACCATACGAAGGCGCCTCGGAGAGACGGACCGAGCGGGGGATGACGGTGTTGTAGGCGAGATCACCAAAGTACTCACGGACCTGTTCCGCCACGTCCCTGGAGAGTTTGGTACGACCGTCGTACATGGTGAGCACCACACCCCCAACCTTCAACTTCGGGTTGAGGTTTGAGGTGACCAACTGTATGTTTCGCAGAAGTTGGGTGAGACCTTCCAGGGCGTAGTACTCACATTGGATCGGTATGACGACCTCATCGGCGGCGGTGAGGGCGTTTACGGTGAGAAGACCAAGGGAGGGGGGACAGTCGATGAAGACAAACTCATAGTCGCCACCGGTGCTATGGATGGCATTCTTGAGCCGATTCTCCCGGGAGAACACCGAGACCAGCTCGATCTCGGCACCGGCGAGATCGATGGTGGCCGGGACCACGAACAGATTCCGCACCGAGGTGGGCTCGATGGCGTCCTCCAGGGAGAACTCCTTTAGAAGCACGTCATAGACCGAGATCTCGATACCACCACGTTCGATACCCAAACCACTGGAGGCGTTCCCTTGGGGGTCGAGATCGATGAGGAGTACCCGATGGTCATGGAGGGCCAGGGTGGCGGCGAGATTGATCGCGGTGGTCGACTTGCCCACACCGCCCTTCTGATTGGCCAGGGCGACGATGCTGGTCATGATCGTCGCATCATAAGGAGCCAGACCCGCCGATCCATGAAATCGATCTCGATGATCTCCCACGGGGGATCCAACCGTGGTGGTTCGATCCAGGACCCGGCGACGATGATCCTCCCCTGTGCACCCAAACGGGGGAGACAATAGCGTGCCAGTGTCTCCGGGGGAAGACTGGCCCGGGTCACCATCACATCGGTGGTCCCCCGGATCCTGCGGATGTCATCCTCGATCACCACCACATTGTCGATTTCGAGCGGGACTGGACGGCGAGCGGGCTTGGCCAGGCGCGGATGGCCGCGGCCTTCATGCGCCACGGGATCACTCACATCCTCGGCGGCTACGATCACCTGCTCTTTGTCGGCGCATTGGTGCTGGCGGTCGTGAGCCTTTGGGATTTGATCAAAGTGATCAGCGCCTTCACGCTTGCCCACACGCTCACGCTCGCCCTGGCGGCGTTCGACCTTATCCGGCTGCCGGCCGCCATCGTCGAGCCCATGATCGC
>JAKEHF010000098.1 GCA_022615295.1 Actinomycetota bacterium
CAGAGCAGGGCCATGGTCCATGCCCCCAACATGGCCGCGGACATGGCCCATGACGAGCCCGCACCCGGTCTTCGCCCCGGGCTCAGCATCGAGGCCGAGGCATCCACTAGCAGTGAGACCGCATAGCGACGTCGGGTCCGGGCGGCCCGTCGCTCGTAGAGACGTTGGTAGAGACCTGCGCCGATGAAGAGCGCCGCGTGGGGGGAGACGTCGCCCCGGTCGAACCCTGAGCGCAGACCCCGCCGCTGGTTGGCGGCGAACAAGGGGAAGAGCTCGCCCGCGACCTTCCGTTGTGCCACGTTCCAACTGAGGGCCGCGGCCGCCAGCGCCTCGAGACCCTCGGCGCCGAAGGTGGCGAAGGCGACGGGGATCGGAGTGACGACGAGCTTCCCGCTCTGGCCGGTGGGGAGGAAGACGTCGGGGGCCTGGCTCACCCGGAGCAGCTGCTCGGTGGACTCCTCGTCGGCGAGGTCCGACGGCCCCTTCTCCTCGGAGACTCCGGACAGGCTCTGGTCCATGCGGCGTGTCTCCTGGTAGGAGTTGGAGTCGTGGACTGCCGGGGAAGTCATTCGCACCATGTCGACGCCCTGGGTCGCCTCCTCGGCCTCACGGGCGGCCAGGGCCCGGCTCTGGGCAGGTGTTGCCGAGGGCGCCTCGGTGATGAGCCCGTGGGCACGGGCGATCGTCTCCAGCTCGAGAGCCAGCCGAGCCACTTGCCAGGGGTCCTCCGCCTCGGCGGCCATGCGTAGATGGTCGGCGGCGTCGTCGAGGGCGACCCCCGCCTTCGCCTCGAACTTGCGCTCGAGCACGTCGCGCTCCACATACCCCCCGGTGAGGAGGAAACAGCCGAGGACGAACTGGGACAAGGCCCCGGAGCGAGCGATCGCCTGTCCCAGGGATGAGAGATAGAGGTCGGCGAGCACCGACCGGGCCCCGGGGAACCCGGCGAGACCCCTCAGCTCCTGGCGGGCGTCCTCGAGACCGAAGAAGATGACCTCGGCCACAGGACGCTCGGTCCGTTCCAGCGCGGTGAGGAGATCTAGCTCGACGTCTTCTGTGGGCTCCCCGGCAATGGGCCAGTCGTCGGGCAGCGCCCTCACCTCGTCGAGGTTGGTCGAGACCAAGTGGATCACCTCATGGAGGGCGGACGCCAGGGCTACCTCGTCTGGGGTCACCGGTGCGTTGCGGAGATAGGCAGCCTGGAACAATCTCGGATCACAGACGATCTCCTGGTCGGAGACAGCGGCGTCCGAGCCGAGACGAACGCGGAGATGTGGGTTCTTGGAGAGGCCGCGGGCGAGACGAGTCACCGCAGGAGCCACCTTCTGATATCGGCTCACCACCGACTCGATGGCGCCGTCTTCGGGGTTTATCAGATCGGAGAGAAAGGTCTGATCACGTCGACGCATGACCGATCATTGTCTCATGGGTGTCAACTGCGTTTAGCCTGCCTGCTGTGCACTACGACCTCACCACGCTTCCCAACGGATTGCGTGTCATAACAGAGGCGATGCCCTCCCTGCGCTCGATCGCCCTGGGCTGCTGGGTCGATACCGGGACCAGGGATGAGACCGGCAACGAGGCCGGGGTCTCACACTTCCTAGAGCATCTCCTCTTCAAGGGGTCGGAGCGTCTCTCCGCCCGCGAGGTGTCCGAGACCTTCGATGCCATCGGTGCGGAGTCCAACGCCTTCACGTCGAAGGAGTCGACCTGCTATTGGGCGCGGCTCCTCGACCAGGACCTCCACACCGGATTGGATGTCCTGTCCGAGATAATCCAACGCCCCGCATTCCGACCTCACGAGATCGACGCCGAGCGTCAGGTGGTCATCGAGGAGATCAACATGTCCGAGGACGACCCGGACGACGTGGCTCACGAGAACTTCACACGGGCGGCGTTCACCGGTCACATCCTGGAGGCCTCGGTCCTGGGGACCAGGGAATCGATCCGGGCCATGACCCGGGACGACATAGACGGATACTGGAAGCGGCGCTATGGAGCGGGCTCCATGGTGGTGGCCGCGGCAGGCTCGATCGATCACGAAGCCTTCGTCGATATGATCGTCGAGCGCTTTGGTGGCTGGGATGGGGAACCGGTCCCCCACGAGCTCTCCCCGGCGTCCCATGAGGCCAGGGTGGAGCTCACCCACCGCGAGACCGAGCAGGCTCATCTGATCCTCGGCGGTCCCGGTCTAGACCGCGGCGACGAGCGACGTTGGGCGTTCGAGGTCCTCAATCACGTTGTCGGTGGTGGCATGTCGTCACGTCTCTTCCGCGAGATCCGCGAGGAGCGTGGACTGGCGTACGCCGTGTATGGATTCCGGCTCTCCTTTGCCGACAATGGGGTCTGGGGGGTCTATGTGGGAACCACTCCGAGCCAGACCGACACCTGTCTCAACATCATCCGCGAGGAGCTGGCCAAGGTGGTGGCCGAGGGGATCACCGAGACCGAGTTGGACCGGGCCAAGGGGTCGATGCGCGGCGGGTTGGCATTGTCGATGGAGGACGCCAACTCGCGGATGATCCGGCTCGGCCGTGACGAGCTCGCTGGGCTGCCCCATCTCTCCGTCGATGAGCGTCTCGCCAAGATCGAGGGCATCGGCCTCGACCAAGTCAGGGAAGTGGCCTCCGACCTGTACGGCGCCGAGACCAGATTCATCGGGGCGGTCGGGCCGTTCCAGCCCGACGATCTCGCCGGCTATCTGAGCTGACCGCGGTCAACTCAGCCGGCCAGCTCGAACACGAGCGTCATGGGGCGCTCCCCGAGCTCGATGAGACCGGCGTCGGCGTTCACCCGCTCCATCACCAGGGCACCGCCGAGCTCGATGTCACCGTCCGCACTGGGCCAACCCTCGACCCGATAGGTGGCCACCTCACCGGCGAGCGATGTCCACAGGATGGCACCCTCTCCCTGGACCAGTCTGACCACCATGGCGGCGTCGCCCACGGGGAGGAGGGGTTGACCGGGCGTCTCCGCCGTGAAGACGACGCTCGTGGTCATAGCCAGGGTCAGGGCGAGGAGGAGGACTCGGGTGTTGTCGAGGAGACCCAGCACGCTTTGCATTCCAATACCACGCTAAGTGGCGGGTGGTGGGGGCTAAACGGCTAATTCGACCAGCTGCGAAAGGACTAGTCCGTAGGCCAGGCTCAGGAGGACTATGACCATCACAGGGCCCCACACCCTCTCGGTACGTCGGGCGACCAGGACGCCGATGGCCACCCAGAGGGTGATGTCCAGGGGCCAGGCGAGGACCAAACCGTCGAAGAAGAGCCCAAACGTCGCCGACACCGGGCCACCGGCGTAGAGCAGGGTGAGACCGGCCGTCTCGCAGACACCGTCGCAACCGGTCTGGCGGACCATGGTGAGACCGCCGATCATGAAAACGAGACCGAGACCGACGAGCATCGCGGTAGCGAAGAAGGCTTCTCGACATCCTGTGCCTTCCGCGGCCACGCCCGGATAGTACGACCACGTCCACCCCATCTCGTCGGCCGAAGCTGCTGACGCGATTTGCGATTGAGGCCCCTTACGCTGGCCGTGTGACCAGGGCTGTCTCCCTCGTCGTCACGCTGGCACTCGCCGGCTGCTCCGCCGTGGGAGTGACCACTTCGAGCTCCACCGGCGCCCTCCCGGCCCCCTCCACCACGATCCCACCTTCCACTACAACGACGGAACCACCTTTGGTCACCGTGACCGGAGCCATCGTCGGGCCCGGGGGACGGGTGGTCGCCGGGGTCACAGTCGAGTTCGGGGATGCGTCGGGGGTCACCGATCATCGGGGGCGCTTCACCCTGGCCACCGGCCAACCCGGTCCCATCCATGTCTCCAAGTCTGGCTGGAGCACACTGGAGATAGCTTGGGCGCCCGGTACCGGTTTGGTCAGTGGCGTGATCCACCCCATCACCATCAGGGGGCTCAGGGTGGGTGCCGGTGCCGCGGGTGACGACGCCCAATTCCAGTATCTGCTCGATCTCGCCGACCACACCGCGGTCAATGCCCTCGTCTTCGACACCAAGCAGGAGGGTGGGGAGGTC
>JAKEHF010000099.1 GCA_022615295.1 Actinomycetota bacterium
ACCTATCTGCGGGTTGCCACCGAGATGGGGTTGGTCATGGCCGTAGAGCTGTCGGTGGAGGGTTGAGCAGAGGGCTGGGTTGGCGGGCCGGTTTGGCGAGCGGGGCTGGGGTTGGCGGCGCTTTCTTGTACGAGTTATGTACCCCAGAGGGTGCCCTATTACCTGAGGTTGCCGATTGGGGTTTCCTCGGTGGGGATGTCTGCGTGGTCCGCCGGGGTCGAGCCTCCGTTCCCGGCTCGATAGTCGGAGGGGGGGTGGAGAAGGGGGGCCGGGGCCATCATCGGGTTGAGGGTCTCCTCGAGGACGACCACCTCCACACCACCGACCACGTCGGAGACCAGGTTGTAGACGATGGCGCCGGCCACCGAGAGACCCGTCATCATCACCCACCAGGTGACGCTGGAGAACACCAGGAAACGGAGGAACTGCTCGGTGTTCGCGAAGGGCTGGGTCCCCTCGTCGATGAGGGTGATCTCCACCATGAACTCGGTGATACGCGCAGGGATCCCGGCCCTCTCCAGGACCGACCAGAAGATCACCATGCCGAGGACCAACGCGATGCCGAGCACGGCCCAGACCAGTGCCGACACCTTGAGCACGGTCCAGGGGTCGACCTTGCGGATGATGCGACGGACGCGACGGACGGTTGCCATTGGGATCGACGACCAGTCTAAGTGGGGTCGTCCCCAAGCAAACGTCTACGACATCCGGGCGGGTTCCCGGGTCTCAGTCGAGGTCGGTGACGATGGCGGCCGCCGACAACTCGTTGCCCGCTCCGACACCAATCGCCTTGACCCCTGTCGAGTCCCGCTTCTGACGGCTGATCTTCCCCACCGGAGTCCTGATCCCGACACCGGCCGACGAGATGAGGAACACCTCGTCATCGGCCTGGACGGCGAGTGCGGCGACCAGGTTTCCCCGGACCCTGGTGATCTTGAAGGCCTTGACCCCGATCCCACCTCTGGTCTGTCTCCGGAACTCGCTCATCGCGGTCCGCTTCCCATACCCCCCTGCGGTGAGGAGGAGCACCTCGTCTCCCTCGACGTTGGAGACCGCGGCCACAACCTGGTCGCCCTCACGAAGACGGATCGCCCGTACCCCCTGGGTGCCCCGGCCCATGCTGCGCAGGTCCTTCTCGGCGAAACGGATCCCGTTGCCGTCACGCGTGAAGATGAGGATGTCGTTCTGACCATTGCTGGTGCGGACGGTGACCAATTCGTCACCCTCGGTGAGCTTGATGGCGACCAGGGTCTGGTTCCGTGAGTCGTACTCCCGCAACTCGGTCTTCTTCGCCTGTCCGTTCTTGGTGACCATGACCAGATAGCGGGCGGTCTCGTAGTCGCGGGTGTCGATGACGGCCTGGATCACCTCGTCCGGCCCGATCGGGAGCACCGACTGGGCGAGAACTCCCTTGGCGGTGCGCGACTGACGGGGGATGGCGTGCGCCTTGACCCTGTGCACCACACCACGGTTGGTGAAGAAGAGGAGATAGGCGTGTGCCGTGGTATGCACCATGTGACGGATCACGTCCCCGCCGGGGACCTCTGCCGCTTTCACCCCTCGGCCTCCCCTGCTCTGGGTCCGGTAGGTGGAAGCGGGGACCGACTTGACATAACCCGAGTCGGACACGGTGACGATCAGCTCGTCATCGGCGATCAGGTCCTCGAGACTGAGGTCACCCTCATCGGGGATGATCCGGCTCCGACGCTCGTCCCCGAACTGCTCCCTTATCTGACCCAGCTCGTCCTTGATGATCGCCCAGCGCCGTTTCGGGCTGGCCAGGATCGCCTTGAGCTCCTTGATCCGGGTCGCCAGCTCGGCGAGCTCGGCACGCAGCTTGTCCACCTCGAGGGCGGTGAGCCGGCGCAGGGCCATGTCGAGGATGGCGTTGGCCTGGATCTCGCTGAGCGAGAAGTTCTCCATCAGGCTGGTCCGGGCGGCCCCGCTGTCGTTGGAGCCGCGGATGATCTTGATCATCTCGTCGATGTTGTCGACGGCCACAACCAGACCCTCGAGGACGTGGGCCCGGGCCTCGGCCTGCTCCAGACGGAACCTGGTGCGTCGCTCCACCACCTCCATCTGGTGGTCGAGGTAGTGACCGATGAGCTCGGCCAGGCCAAGGGTGCGGGGGACACCGTCGACCAGGGCCACGACGTTGTAGCCGAAGCTGTCCTGGAGCGGGGTATTCTTGTAGAGCTGGTTGAGCACCACCTGGGGGACGGCTTCCTTGCGTAGCTCGATGACCAGCCGGGTGCCCACCCGATCGGATGATCCGTCGCGGACCTCGGCGATACCGGTGAGCTTCTTGTCGTCGACCAACTCCCGGATCTTGGTCATGATCCGCTCGATCGACACCTGATAGGGCAGCTCGGTGGCAACGATGGCGGTGCGCCCCTTGCCCAGCTCCTCGACATCGCACACTGCCCGAACCTTCACCGATCCCCGACCGGTGATCAGGGCCTCTCTCATCCCGCTCGACCCCACCAGATAGCCGCCGGTGGGGAAGTCGGGGCCCTTGACGAACTGGAGCAGCTCCTCGCTCGTGGCGTCGGGGTTGTCGATCATGTGGATCGCAGCGTCCATCACCTCCCTCAGGTTGTGGGGCGGGATGTTGGTCGCCATGCCCACCGCGATCCCCTGGGACCCGTTGACGAGGAGGTTGGGGAAGCGGGAGGGGAGGACCGTCGGCTCGGTCAGCTCCCCGTTGTAGTTGTCGGCGAAGTCGACTGTGTCCTCGTTGATCCCCTCGAGGAGGTGGCCCGAGAGTCTGGTGAGACGGCACTCGGTGTATCGAGCCGCCCCCGGCGGGTCGTCGATGGTCCCGAAGTTGCCCTGGGGGTCGATGAGGAGGTAGCGCGTCGAGAAGCCCTGGCCCATGCGCACCAGAGCGTCGTAGATCGCCTGGTCTCCGTGGGGGTGATAGTTGCCCATGACGTCGCCGACCACCTTGGCGCACTTGCGATGTGGTGTCGTCGCACCGATGTTGTTCTCGAACATCGAGTAGATGATCCGGCGCTGCACGGGTTTGAGCCCATCCCTTACGTCGGGGAGGGCCCGGGCCACGATCACCGACATGGCGTAGTCGATGAAGCTCGACTCCATCTCGGTGGTGATCTCGATGTCGGGATGGCCCCCCGTCCGTGTCGTGTCCGTCATCAGATGTCGAGGAACCGGACGTCGCCAGCGTTCTGCTGGATGAAGTACTTGCGCGAGGGGACGTCGTCGCCCATGAGCGTCTCGAAGACCTCCTCGGCCCGGGCTGCGTCCTCCATCTCCACACGCACCAGGGTCCGGGTCTCGGGGTCCATGGTCGTGTCACGCAGCTCGGGGGCGTTCATCTCGCCGAGACCCTTGAACCGGGTCGGCTTCACCTTCGGATGCTCCTTCTGGAACTCGGCCAGCGCGGGGTCGTCCTTCAGATAGTGGACCTGGGTCCCCACCTTCACCCGGTACAGCGGGGGTTGGGCGATGTAGACGTACCCGTACTCGATGAGGGGACGCATGTGACGGAAGAACAGGGTGAGGAGGAGGGTGCGGATGTGGGCCCCGTCGACGTCGGCGTCGGCGAGCAGGACCACCTTGTGATAACGAGCCTTGGAGATGTCGAAGTCGTCACCGACCCCGGTCCCCATCGCGGTGATGATGTCCTGGACCTCGGTGTTCTGAAGGGCTTTGGCGAGACGCGCCTTCTCCACGTTGAGGATCTTCCCCCTTATGGGGAGGATGGCCTGGGTCGTCGAGTCCCGTGCCGCCTTGGCCGGGCCTGCCGCCGACTTCCCCTCGACGATGAACAGCTCCGACTCCCCCGGGTCGCGGCTCGAGCAGTCGGCCAGCTTGTCGGGCAGGCCACCCGATTCGAGACCGGACTTGCGCCGGGTCAGCTCACGTGCCTTGCGGGCGGCTTCACGTGCCTTGGCGGCGCCGATGCACTTCTCGACGATCCGCCGGGCCTCGGGTGAGTACTTCTCGAGCCACTCGGGGAGATGACGGTTGAGCGCCTTCTCGACAAACGAGCGGATCTCGGTGTTGCCCAGCTTGGTCTTGGTTTGTCCCTCGAACTGGGGGTCCTTCACACGCACCGAGACCACCGCGGTGAGCCCCTCCCTGACGTCCTCACCGGTGAGGTTCTCCTCCTTCTCCTTGAGGAGGTTCTTGGCCCTGGCGAAGTCGTTGATCGCCTTGGTGAGGGCCTTGCGGAAACCCTCCTCATGGGTGCCTCCCTCGTGAGTGTTGATGTTGTTGGCGAAAGAGAGCACCGTCTCGATGTAGGAGGTTGTCCACTGCATGGCAACCTCGATCTCGGCGTCGTCGCCTTCCTCGATCAGGTCGATGATGTGGGGGTGAAGCGGATCACGCTTCGAGTTGAGATGGTTGACGAAGTCGACCAGACCCCCTCTGTAATGGAAGACCTCCTTGCGTGTGGGTGTCTCCCTCTCGTCCACCAGGGTGATTTCCAGGCCGCGGTTGAGGAATGCCGTCTCCCGGAGGCGGGACGCCACCACGTCGTAATCGAACCAGGTGGTCTCGGTGAACGTCGCCTTGGCAGGCCAGAAGCGGATCGTGGTCCCGGTCTTCTTCGCCTCGCGCAGTTTGCGCGGCTCCTTCGTCTTCGGCTCACCGTCGAGGAACTCCTGGACCCAGATGTGACCATCACGACGGACCTCGGCCTCGAGACGTGAGGAGAGGGCGTTGACCACCGACACCCCGACGCCGTGGAGGCCACCCGACTTGATGTAGGCGCCCTCCTCGAACTTTCCCCCGGCATGCAGGGTGGTGAGCACGGTGGTGAGGGCCGAGCGTCTGGTCTTGGCGAGGCGTTCCACGGGGATCCCCCGACCGTCGTCGACGACCTCGACGCCACCGTCGGCGAGCAGGGTCACCGAGATCCTGGTGCAATGACCCGCCATCGCCTCGTCGACCGAGTTGTCGACGACCTCCCAGATGAGATGGTGTAGACCCCGGGGCCCGGTCGACCCGATGTACATCCCGGGACGGCGTCGGACCGCCTCCAGACCCTCGAGGACCGTTATGTCGCTTGCCTGATAACTGTCGCGTGTGGCGGTCATGAGGTCGCTTGGGGACGGTGGTCCAACCATGTCTGGGCGACCACACCGTTGGACGGCCGAGCTGGGGAAATCCGCTGGTCAGCGGTAAGTTTCACATTTGTCATTTTACCCTCAGACGATGCCAAGACCAACCCAGGAACGGTCTCGGGCCGGGTCATCGACGACCAGGTGGGACCACCTCCACGACGGTGACGACACCCTCTCCGAACCTCTTTGCCAGAGAGTCGAGGAGCGCGGTGATGCCATAGCGGAGAAAGGCAACCAGGGAGGGCTGGGTGGCCTCGACGACGAGCGTCTTCCCCTTCACCAACACCGGGCGGGAGCGGCCCCCCCAGGGCGAGGGGGCGATGTCATCCCATTTCTGGCTCAGCTCCGCCATGACCTGGGGGTGGGCCAGACCGAGGCGGGTGAAGACCTCCTCGAGGGTGTCGGACACGGGCTCGAGGTCTCCACTCACCGCAAGCCGTCCGGTGTCACGCCCCACACCCGGCCGCTAACGGGAAGATCCTCGCGGTGAGCCGAGGTGATCAGGGTTTGGGTTTCAGGGGGCAGACTCTTGGCCAGGGCTGCGGCCCGGTCCGAATCGAGCTCGGAGAAGACATCATCCAGGAGGAGCACCGGGTTGCCACCCGTGATCTCGGCGATGGCCCGATGACAGGCCAGCTTGACGGCCAGGGCCATCGTCCGCTGCTCGCCCTGGCTTGCGTGGGTCCTGGCGTCGACGCCGGCAATCAGGAAGCCCGGCTCGTCACGGTGGGGGCCGACCATGGTCATCCTTCGTTCATAGTCGAGATGGTGACCGGCCTCAAGGGCCTCGCCGAGACGTTGTGTCATCTCTGCGGCCGACCGCGAGACCAGGCTCCTGTCCCCCCAGGACGTTCGATAGGTGAACGCCACAGCCGCGGTCTCGCCGGCGATGTCCCGATAGGACCCGGCGAGGATGGGGTCGAGGACGTCCATCACCCCCACTCTTCTCGCCATGACCTTGCCACCCGCCTGGGCGAGTTTGGAGTCCCACACTGCCAGGGTGACCACGTCCCGCCCCCCCAGTTTGAGAAAGGCATTGCGCTGCCGCAACGCCCTCTCGTACTCCATCTGGTCGAGGTACGAGGTCGGCCACAGCTGGACCGCGGTCTCGTCGAGCAGGTCCCGTCTCAGTGCCGGCCCCCGTTTGACCAGGTCCAGGTTGTCGGGGAGGAAGGCCACCACGCGAAGGACGCCAAGGAGATCGGCGCTTCGCCGTACGGCGGTCTTGTCGATCTGCACCCTCCTCCTCCCGGCCCGTCTCAACTCCATCTCAACGAGCCGCTCCCGTCCGCCCCCGACGACACCGGTCCGGATTACCGCGACGTCCGAGTCATCGTTGACCAGCGCCTCGTCGGGAACCGACCGGAGGGAGCGGAGTGTGGAGACATAGGCGATGGCCTC
Source organism: Actinomycetota bacterium (assembly GCA_022615295.1). Classification (GTDB taxonomy): domain Bacteria; phylum Actinomycetota; class Acidimicrobiia; order Spongiisociales; family ZC4RG35; genus ZC4RG35. The sequence goes on from JAKEHF010000099.1 coordinate 6,495, forward strand.
GAGGAGATTGGTCTTCCCGGCGCCATTGGCGCCGATCAGGAGGTTGACGCCTTCATCCGGCCGCCACTCCAACTCCAGATACGACCTGAAGCCGGTGAGTGAGAGCCAGACGACATTCATCCAGACGCCGGTCTATACCCTGACCGGCATGAGGAGGTAGAGAAACTCGGCGTCACTCCCGTTGTCGATGACACTCGGCTTGTACCCGTCGATCACCCGGATCCTCACCTTTTCCCCGCTGAGGGCGCTTACGCCGTCGCCGAGATACCGCGGGTTGAAGGCGATGGAGACCTCTTCGTCGACCCCCTTGTAATCACCGGCGAGATGCTCCGTCTCGGCACCCACGTCCTGCCGGCTGACCGCGACCTCGACACCCCCCTCCATGAGCTTGAGACGAACCGGGATGTGGTCCTCGGCGACCAGACTCACCCTCCCCAAAGCATCGAGCAGCTCATCCTTGTCGAGGACGACCTCGTTGGGGTAGGTGTCGGGGAGCAGCGTTTGATACTTGGGGAAGTTGCCGTCGATGAGACGGAGACGCAGCGACCCCCGCTCCGATGTGAAGACCGCCTCCCTCTCCCGAAGTTGGGCCGTCACCTTCGGTGCGCCGATGGTCCGGGGGAGCTCACGAAGACCCCTTGCCGGCACCAGACCGGTGCCCTCCATCCCCACCCCGGGGAGCTCTCTCTTCGCCAGCCGATAGGAGTCAGTCGCCACCAGACGGAGCCCGCTGTCCGTCGTCTCGAAAAGCACTCCGGTCAGGATGGGTCGCGCCCCATCCCCCGACGCCGCCACGGTCACCTGGTTGATCGCCTCGGCCAACGCGTCACCGTCGACCTGGACCCCCTCCCCGGCCACCTCCTCCTGAGTGGGAAAGTCCTCCACTGTGAGGGGACGCAGGGTGAACCTGGGCCCGTTGCCCTGGATCTCGATGTCGTTGTCACTCACCCCCAGGGTCACCATCCCCGACGGCATCTTCCGCACCGCCTCTGAGAGGAGCCGGCCAGGGATGACCGCACGCCCCTCCTCGATCACCTCCACCTCGGCGTGGGTGCGCACCGTCACGTCGAGATCCGTGCCCGTCACCTTGAGGGTCTTGCCGGCCACTTCGCAGAGAAGACCCTGGAGCACGGGCAAGGCAGTCCTGGTGCCGACCGCGCGGTTCGCCCGGGCGAGCACGTCGGCCAGGTCGTCACGCTGAGCTCGGATTCTCACAGGCGGTCGTCCTTTCTGCTTCTTCTTCTGAGATTCATATTGAGATTATTAGTTGTAGTAGGGCCTGTGGAAATGGGGACAACCGGGTGATCACTCCGTGGCCGTTCGGTTTTTCGCTGGGGAAACACATGTCGACAAGACGGGGACAACCCGGCGATATCCCCTGGACAACTCAACGGCCTGTGGAAACACTGCCACCTTTCCTCAGCTCCTGTGTGAGTTGATTGACCCGATCGAAGACGGCTCGATCCGAGCGAAGGATCCTCCTCACCTTGTCGACCGAGTGGAGCACGGTCGTGTGGTCGCGGTTGAAATGCTCGCCGATCTTGGGAAGGGAGAGATCGGTGAGCTCCCTGCACAGATACATGGCGATCTGACGTGACAACACCAGGGGTTGACGACGGCTCGGGGAGAGGAGATCCTCGGGGGTGTAACCATAGGACGAGGCCGCGGTCCGGATGATGAGGTCGGGCCCCAAGGGGACCGGCTCGTCGCTCGTGACCATGTCCTGGAGGACCCGGGTGGCCGTCTCCAGATCTATGTCACGTCTGTTGAGGGCCGACCAGGCGGTGATGCGTGTGAGAGCTCCCTCGAGCTCGCGGATGTTGTCGGACACCAAACCGGCGATGTGCTCGAGGACGTCGAGGGGCACGGGTCGTGGGGCGAACTCGGCGTTGCGACGAAGGATGGCAAGACGTGTCTCGACGTCGGGTGGTTGGATGTCGGTGAGCAGACCCCACTCGAAACGACTGCGGAGCCGGTCTTCGAGGGTGGAGAGGTTGCGTGGATGACGGTCGGAGCTGATGACCATCTGCTTACCCGCCATGTACAGAGAGTTGAAGGTGTGGAAGAACTCCTCGAGGATCTGCTCCTTGCCCTCGAAGAACTGGACATCGTCGAGGAGCAGGATGTCGACATTGCGGTAGCGCTGCTTGAAGTCGTCCGGTCGCTTCCGTCTGATGGAGTCGATGAAGTCGTTGAGGAAGTTCTCCGACGAGATGTAGCGCACCACCAGGTCGGGATACATCTCCAGGGCCTGATGCCCTACGGCGTTGAGGAGATGGGTCTTCCCCAGACCGGCGCCGCCGTAGATGAAGAGAGGGTTGTAGTGGGCCCCCGGTTGCTCGGCCACCGCCATGGCGGCTGCCCACGCGAATCGATTCGACTGCCCGACCACGAAGCCCTCGAATCGGTATCGGGAGATGAGGTTGGTGACCCGCGACGAGCCCGATTCCGGCCTCTCCATGGGCTCGTCCTCGAGCTCGGGTCTCGGCCCGTCGGCAACGCGGTAGGTAGGCGAGCCGACGCCGCCATAGACGGTCCGGTAGGCGGCGACGACCAGGTCCCCGTGCTTCTCCTTGACCCAGCGGAGATGGAACTCTGTAGGGGCGATGAGAACCAGCGTTCCACCGTCGTGGTCGGGCTCGAGACGGGAGAGCCAGGTCTCCCAGTTGCTCTTGGAGACGCCCGATCTCACCAGCTCTCGGAACGTGCTCCAGTTGTCTTTGTTCGTGGCCTGCGTCAAGCGCCAACTCCTCCCCCGGCAAGGGGTTGTCCACAGGATGATCCACATGCTGTGGAAACACCTGTGCGCATCCCTCCCCGAGGAAATCCTTCAGTTACCGGGTGACGTCAGGCGTGGGGGAAGTGGCCGACGTTTTCCCAGGTGCGAGTCGGGCGAGTATCGGGGGTGTCGGGGCGATGAGTCAAGATCGCGAGAATCGGCGGTGTGACATGGGGCCGGGTCGATCCCGGGTCAAGAATCCCCTGGTCAGCAGGCCTTTTGGCACATAGTGGCAGATCGTGGAGATGCCCGGGGACGACCGTTTCGAGTATTCCAAATTTTCGCGACCTCCGGGATTTCTTCGCGACCCATGTGATGACCAGGCAGGTCGGGCTTTGACTAGCCCCCGGGGGATTCTTAACCTGTGACCTCCCCCCTCGAGACCCCTGATTCGTGGTGAGATGAAACGGACCTATCAACCCAAGGTGCGACGTCGCAAACGACGTCATGGATTCCGCCACCGCATGCGGACGAGGGCCGGGCGTGCCACCCTCAAGGCACGACGTGACAAGGGCCGGAAACGTCTCGCCGCCTGAATCCCTCCGCACCCCCCGGGACTTCCGTAGAGTCATGGAGACCGGGTCACGACGTAGGGTGGGGGCGATAATGGTCGTCAGCGCACCGGGTCGGGTGGGCCCGCCCCGGGTGGGTCTGGTGGTCCGGGGGAGTGGGAGCGCGGTGACCAGGAACCGAATCAAGAGACGGCTCCGGCATGCGATTGCCGGCCGACAACTGCAGCCAGGGACGGATTACGTGATCGTCGCCAACCAGAGTGTCACCGAGGCGAGCTTCGCCCAGTTGGAGACCTGGCTGGACGACGTCCTCCACGAGTCGAGATGAGACGTCTCGTCGTCGTTTTGATCGTTACCTACCAGAAACTGGTAAGTCCCCGGCTCGGGGTCAACTGTCGTTATCAGCCGACCTGCTCTTCATACATGGCCGAGGCCATCATCAGATTTGGGGTGTTCCGTGGCGTTTGGCTGGGGTTACGTCGGATCGGACGTTGTCATCCCCTTCACCCCGGTGGTCATGACCCGGTGCCCGAGAGCTGGAAAACGGTCTGATGGGTCAGGTGTTCGACGCCCTCAAGGTGTTTCTCGGCTCGGTGCTGAGCTTTTTCTTCGATCTCATCGCACCACCACTGTCCCATGGGGTGGGGCTTGGTCTCTCCATCATCATGCTGACCATCGCCATCAATCTGCTGGTCTTTCCCCTCACCCTGAAACAGACCAGGGCCACCCGGGCATTCACCGAGATCCAACCCAAGATCAGAAAGATCCAGACCGAGCTCAAGGACGACCCCCAGGAGATGCAACGACGTCTTCTCGAGGTGCAACGTGAGGCGGGAGCCACCCCGGGTGGGTGTCTGCTTCCTTTGCTGATCCAGATGCCGATCTGGTTGGCCCTCTTCCAGCTTCTCAACCGACCCCTGGACTACATTCCCACCACGTCCGCTCTGGCGGTGGCGGTGGCCGACACCGGTGCCACCTTTCTCGGGATGCATCTCACCGAGTCACCGGCGGCGGCGTGGGGTCTCACCGGGAGCAATGGAATCCTCTATGCCAGTCCCTATCTGCTTCTCATCGCCTTCATGGTGGCCACCCAGTACATCCAGCAATGGCATGCCACCTATGGGCAGACCCGACCCGATCAAAGGGGGGCCCAGGCACAACAGGCGGTCACCCGGATCCTCCCCCTCTTCATCGGTCTCGTCTCCTGGAACTTCCCGGCGGGTCTTGTCCTTTATTGGACCACCTCCAATCTTTTTCGTCTTGGTCAACAGATGGTGATCTTCAGGATCGATGGTCGTCCCACCCCGGTGAAGACGGAGGTGGAGGAGCCGACCCGGGTGGAGGGAGACGGCCCCAAGAAGCCACAACAGGGTGCCGCCGACAAACGACGACGGCGGAGGAGGAGCTGAGTTTGGACTACGTCGAGATCGAGATCAGGGCAAAGAGTGTCGACCTGGCGATCGAGGCCGCCATGGTCGAGTTCGGGGTGACCGAGCCCGATGACCTCATGGTCGAGGTGATAAGTGAACCGGTGAAGGGTTTTCTCGGTCTTGGTGGTCAGGACGGGGTCTATCGGGTGAAGCCACGTCGTAAAGGGAGAAATCGGCGACGTCGGGGTCGTGGTGGGGAAACCCCCCGGAATCGACAGCAAGGACGTGGGGAGACGGCTAACAATAGACCACAGCGTCAGGCGTCCCGACCCGAGGTCAAGAGGGAGAAGAGCTTGAAAGATGACCGGCCCGTGCTCCCTATCGAGGAGCAGGCCCGTATCGCACACGAGTTCCTCGAGGGTCTTCTCGAGGCCTATGGTCTCGAGGGGATTGTTACCAGCAATGTCGAGGATGATGTCATCGTCGCCGATCTCTCCGGGGACCAGACCGAGGCCTTGGTCGGGGTGAGGGGCTCGGTTCGGGCCGCCATCCATGAGCTGACCCGCACCGTGCTACAACGTTATGGTCAGGACTCGGCCCGTCTCCGTCTCGACATCGCCGGTTATGCGGAGAGACGTCGTCAGGCATTGGCCATCTATGCCCGTCAGTTGATCGAGCAACTCGACGCCGAGGGTGGGGAGATCATGTTGGAGCCGATGAGTCCGGCGGACCGGAAGGTGATCCATGATGTGGCTTCCGAGTATCCCGGGGTCACCTCATACTCCGAGGGTGAGCCGCCACGTCGTTATGTGGTCCTCTCCAAGATCGTCGACGAGGAGGAGTGACGTTTCACGTGAAACACGACCCCATCCCGGGTCGTGAGCTCACCAGCGGCGAATTCGCACTTCTCGAACGTTATCGGGTGTGGTTGGGGGAGGAAGCCATACCCGCCGGCGGGTTGGGTCCCAGCGAGGGTCCCCGGATCTGGGAGCGTCATATCCTCGACTCCCTTCTCTTCGCCCCTTATCTTGGTGACCCGGACACGGTATGGGACGTGGGTACCGGGGTCGGTCTTCCCGGGATACCCCTGGCGGTGATCCGACCCCAGACCAGATTCCATCTCATCGACAGGTCGCGTCGGCGGGCGGACCTGGTGCGGAGGGTGGTGAGGATCCTCGAAATCGACAATGTGGTGGTGATCGAGGATGACATCCGCAGGATCCGG
>JAKEHF010000100.1 GCA_022615295.1 Actinomycetota bacterium
CGACCCGTTCCCATCATGCTGATCGCACGCGACCTCCGTCTCGAAGTGGGCACCCGCACCCTGTTGCGGGAGGCCTCCTTGAGCGTGCAGTCGGGGGATCGGATCGGTCTGGTGGGGCGCAACGGCGCCGGCAAGACCACCCTGATGAGGGTGCTGAAGGGCGACCTCGAGCCCGCCGAGGGGACGGTGCTCCGCTCCGGTCGTCTCGGGTACTTCTCGCAGGAGGCGGCCCTCCCCGAGCTGGAGCATCCCGACGCCACCGCCTTGGAGAGGATCCTGATGGCACGGGAGATAGGTGCCATGCAGCGTCGCATCGAGGAGGCCCGTCTCCGGCTCCATCATCTCGACGGTGAGGAGCGTGACCGCGGCATAGCCCGCTTCACCCGTCTCCACGAGGAGTTCGAGGCCAAGGGTGGGGTCGTGGCCGAGGCCGAGGCGAAGCGGATCGCCTCCAACGTCGGCATCGGTAACGACGAGCTGACCCAACCGGTGAAGACGATGTCGGGCGGGCAACGACGCCGAGTCGAGCTGGCCCGGATCCTCTTCGCCGAGACCGACGTCCTGCTTCTCGACGAGCCCACCAACCATCTCGATCTCGATGCCAAGGCGTGGCTGATCGAGTATCTGAGCACCTATCGGGGTGGGACGCTCGTGGTGTCCCACGACCTGCCTCTGCTCGATGAGGCGATCACGTCGGTCCTGGCCTTGGACCACGGTCGTCTCGAGGCCTATCGGGGCAACTACACGAACTATCTGGTGGAGCGGGATCGGCGTCGTGAGCAGAAGGAGAAGGAGCGTCGTCATCAGGACGACGCGATCGCCCGTCTCGAGGAGAACATCCGCCGTTTCAAGGGAACCACCGAGAAGATGGCCAAGGTGGCCCGGGCCATGGAGAGCCGTGTCGACCGGATGAAGCGGGAGCTGGTCGAGGTGCAGAAGTCGGGGAAGAAGGTCAAGGTGACCTTCCCCCAGCCCGAGCCTTCGGGACGGGTCCCGCTTGCGGTCACCGGTCTGGCCAAGTCCTACGGGGACAACCTGGTGTTCGTCGATGTCGAGTTCGCCGTGGAGCGTGGGGAGAGGATGCTCCTGATCGGACTCAACGGCGCCGGGAAGACGACCCTGCTCCGAATCCTGGCCGGGGTGGAGACCGCTGATCTCGGGGTGGTGTCACTGGGGCCGAAGGCGACCGTGGGCTACTACGCCCAGGAGCACGAGCAGATTCTCGACGAGGTCACGGTCCTCGACCACATGCGGTCGGGGGCGCGTCTCCCCGACCAGACGTTGCGGTCGATGCTGGGTCACTTCCTTCTCGCCGACAAGATCGACCAGGATGCGGTGACCCTGTCCGGCGGGGAGAAGACCAAGCTCGCCCTGGCGATGCTGGTGGCCTCACGACCCAACGTGCTGTTGTTGGACGAGCCGACCAACAACCTCGACCCACAGGCGAAGGAGTCGCTCCTCGACGCCCTCACCCTGTACGAGGGGACCGTGGTGTTGGTGAGCCACGACACCGACTTCGTTGCCCAACTCACCCCCGACCGAGCGGTCCTCATGCCCGAGGGTGAGATGCGCTTCTTCGACGAGGACCTGCTGGACCTGGTGGCCTTCGCCTGAGCACCCGCAACGGAGTCGCGTCGCCGACGAGAAGCCTCGCGCAGCCTACGAGTCTGTTTGGTTGCTTCAGCCGGGTTATGAGTGAATAGACATCACTACTCTCTGACCCGTGCGAGACCGCGGCCTCACCAGCACCGTCGGGGCGGGTTCGTGGCGTTTCGTGCGACGGCGCCAGTCGTGGATGGCTGCATGGATGGCAATTGTCCTAACCCCGTCGGTCGTCGGGTGTTCGACAGATGACACCTACCTTCCGGCCCTGCTGGCCGACCCGATGGCTTCGTACGAGGCGCAGGGCATCGAACTCATTGATGCCTGGGAGTACGCCGAGGGGATGGGGCCTCTGGGCAAGCCGGTGGTCGCCCAGGTAGGGCGAATCTATCACATCACGGACCAGGATCAAGCGGACGAAGTTCTGTCTGAAGCAGCTGAATTCGCGGAGTTGGTCGGCTGGCGAATGACGCCACCCATTACGACTCCAGCCGACGGCTATGGCGGCGCCAAAGAACTCGACGTGGGCAGCGCACGACTGGGCGTCTCGCTCGTGGCGGCCGATCCGTTGCACGATCTCGAGGGCCCACGCGTCCTCACAGTACGGCTTGACTTTGGGCCTGTCCGGTTTGACGATTCGACAACCACGACCTTGGGAGGATGAGCACAAATGAGGGGCATACGCAGTCGCGATGTCATTGTCAAAAGGTTCGTGACTGTCTTCGCGGTTGGCATCATCCTTTGTGTGTCGGGCCCCCACATAGCTTCGGCTCAGGATGATCCTGACAAGATCGAGATCGTCCTGTTGGGAGATTCGTACTCCGCAGGGAATGGTGCCCGGAACTACGTGCCCGGCAACGACTGTTATCGATCGGCGTCGAACTGGGCCGAGCGCTTCGCGAACACTCTCCGGGATGGTGGTCACGAGGTTGACTTGTTCAATTGGGCTTGTAGTGGTGCGGTCACCGGCCATGTAGATGATCAGGACTGGGTGGTCAGTGATTCGACGGATCTCGTGCTGTTGACGATCGGTGGGAACGATGTCAACTTCTCACACATTGTCTTGGCCTGCTTTGGTGCTCGCACACCGGTAGCCCAGATCTACCTGCCTGATTTCGTGACGAACCTGACACCTTGGCTGTGCGAACAGTTTGTAAATCGAGCCGCTTCCGTGACTGCCGATCCCACCGCCACCGGTTTGGGAGGTCGAGTCCTGAGTGTATTGCTTGGCCTTCGCGATGAGGGTCTTCGTGCGGATGCTCGGGTCGTTTTGTTGTCCTATCCGTATCTGGAGTTGGGCGGTGACTATTACTTGCAGTACCCGGTAGGTCAGGCTGTGCGGGCGTTGGGTGATCTCGGCGATGCGGCGCAGGCAGCTGCGGTGGCGGGCGCGAATGCGGAAGGCATGAACGTACTGTTCCTGGACGCCATCAAGGAGGCCTTCGCCGGTCACGAGCCTGATGGCTCACCCTTCGCTCAAAACCCTGACCGGTGGCTGCATGAGTTCTTAGATAGTCAACTATACGCGGAGTGGTATCACCCAAATTCCGATGGTCACCAAGCGTATGCGGATGCCTTGGTCGCGGCCGGCTTGTTCCCTCCAGATCCTCCGGTGTTGGGCCGGTTGGATATGACTGTGGTTGTGGATGTCACATCTTCGATGGCGGCTGACCTGGCGGCTTTGCAGGCGGCTGCGGCGGATCTGGTTGCTCAATTGGATGGCTCGTCCGATAGGTTCCGCTTGGGGCTGGTGTCGTATCGTGATACTGCCCAGCTCGACTTGGGGCTGGTGTCGGGGGGTGCGGGGTTTCCGGATGCGGTCGGCGCCTTGTCGGCTTCAGGCGCCGGGGAGGCGGTGTTCTCGGGTCTGGTGGCTGCCGCCGACCAGCCGGAGCACTCCCGGTCGAAGCGGGTGATCATCCAGGTTGGTGATCCGGCGTCGCTGGATCCCGAGCCCGGGTCGGGCCTTACGTCGGCGGATGTGACGGAGGCGCTCTTCGAGGTGGGTGGGATGAGCGTGTACACGGTGAGTACTGCCGACGGCGGCGGTACTCCCCAGACGCTGGCCGACCTGGCCAGTCGGACGGAGGGAGGTACCTACTCGGCGCCCGACCCCCAGGATCTGGGCGACGTGCTTGGCCAGGTGGTGGCTGACGCCGTGGATGCACCCCAGGTGTGGGCCGGTGGCCCTTATGCCACCGGGTGGGGTGGCCAGGTGATCTTGGATGGTTCGGAGTCGTGGGACGCCGGCGGGTCGATCGTCTCCTACGAGTGGGATGTCGACGCTGACGGGGTCTACGACATCTCGACCACGGCGCCAACTTATCAGCATGTGGCCGATGCCACTGACTTTGACGGCTACGTGGTGCTTCGTGTCACTGACGAGCAGGGCCACTCCAGCGTTGGTGCTGCCCGGCTCCATGTGTCCGAGGATGGGGATGGGATTCCAGGGGGTGGGGACAATTGTCCGAGTCACTACAACCCTGATCAGGGCGATTTAGATGGTGATGGGGTTGGTGACGCCTGCGATCCGACACCTGGCTACGAAGCGCTTTTCGCGCGGACGAATCCCTGCCAGTCGGGCTGCGGTTCGGGCTCGGTTTACGGTGATCCACATCTCGTCACCTTTGACGGGTTGGCTTACGACCTCCAGACGGTTGGCGAGCA
>JAKEHF010000001.1 GCA_022615295.1 Actinomycetota bacterium
GAGGTCAGGTTTTGGCGACGGCTGCCGTGTTGGCGGAGACCGAGGGGCGTCTACCCGCCGGAGCCGGCCCGGGTGGAGCGGGCAAGACACAGCTCGGCCTCCAAGCCACGGGGACCCGCTCACTTTCGAGGTCGTACTCGAACAGCTCATAGTCCGCGTAGGTCTCTCTCAGCTCATTCACCACAGCCGGGACCATCTCGACCCCGACGATGCGGGCATGCGCTACAGCGACTACGCCTGAGTTGTCGCCGAAGGTGGCGACGAACTCGGCGAACTCGTCGCGTGTCACCAGCTCGCTCGCCTGGTAGAGCCCTCCCACGGCGATGAGCCGGTCACCCACACCATCGACCGCACTCCCGATTGCTTCGACTACCAGGGTTCCCGAGGTGGCCAGCTCGGTCTCCGCCTCGGTGGTGGCGCGCTCCCATACCCAGTAGGAGGCGAGGACACTGAGAACAAACCCGCCGAGGGCGATCCAGAGAACCGGTCGGCGCACAGGGGAGGCTTGACAACGCCCGGCTCCCCCGCCTCGGGGATCACGCCAGGTCGGGGCGATATCGGAAAAGACATCGGCATCCGGTCCGTCACGCTTGAAGATGGGACTCCAGGACCAAGGAATCGTGGCCTTCCAGCATTGGTACGGTGATGCCGTGGCGAGGAGCGACCTTCCAAGGGGCACGGTGACTTTCGTCTTCACCGACATCGAGGGTTCGACACGTCTCCTCCAGGAGCAGGGGAACCAGTATCCGCCCACGCTGGAGCGTCACAACCGCATCATCGTCAAAGCCACGGCCGACCACGAGGGTGTGGTGGTCAAGAACGAGGGCGACGGCTTCTTCATGGTCTTCAGATCGGCCGTCGAGGCGGTGGAGTGCGCCGTGGGCATCCAGCGGGCCATGGCGAGCGAGGACTGGCCTCCACCACGACCGGTCTCGGTCCGCATCGGCGTCCACACCGGTGAGGGGAGCCTCGGAGGCAGCGACTACATCGGCATGGACGTCCATCGCGCCGCTCGGATCGGCGCCGCTGGTCACGGCGGGCAGATCCTCCTCTCGGCCGCGACGGCGCGTCTCACCGAGTTTGCTCTTCCCGCCGAGACCTATCTCAAGGACATCGGGACCCACCGACTGCGGGACATCACCCACGAGGAGCATCTCTATCAATTGTCCATCGAAGGGCAGCCGACCGATTTCCCCCCGATCAGGGCGACTCCCTCGTCGGCGGGGAACCTCCCACGCAGGGTCCTGGACTTCGTGGGTCGTCGTGACGAGAGAGAGCAGGTGGCCAGGGCCATGCGGCATTCCCGACTGGTCACGATCAGCGGTCCAGGTGGGGTCGGCAAGACCGCCCTCGCCTTTGCCGTCGCCGAGGACCTGACCGAGGAATTCGGAGACGGTGTCTGGATGGTCGAGATGTCCCGGGTGGTCGACGAAAGCTCGGTGGTCCTCGCCGTGGCCCGAAGCCTCCACATAACCGAGGCCCACGGCCAACCCCTCCTCGAGACCCTGGCATCACGTCTCAGCACCGCCCGGATGCTTCTCATCCTGGATGGATGCGAGCATCTGGTGGCGGCGGTGGCTGCCCTGGTGGCCCGTCTCCTCCAGCAAACCTCGGTCCTGCGCATCCTGGTTACGTCTCGGGAGTGGTTGTCGATCAGGGGTGAGCAGCTCGTACAACTCGCACCCTTGGACGTGCCCCCGGACCAGGTGACCGATCAAGACGCCCTGGCCGCTTACGACGCGGTAGCCATGTTCGTGAACAGGGCCGCACTGGCACGGCCCGGGTTCGAGATCGACGACGCCACCGCGGGACACGTCGCCGAGCTGACAAGACGGCTCGACGGGATCCCCCTGGCAATCGAGATCGCCGCCGCCCGGCTCAAGGTGCTCACCGTCTCACAACTGGTGCATCGGCTCGACCAGCAGTTCGCCATGCTCTCGGCGTCAGCGCGCGACCTCCCGCCACGCCAGCAGACCCTCGAGACGACGATCGACTGGAGCTACGACTTCCTGACAATTCCGGAGCAGACATTGTTCGCACGTCTCTCCGTCTTCGCCGGGGGCTTCACGCTCGAAGCCGTGGAGGAGGTCTGCCCCGGGGGCGAGGTCGACCGATGGGAGGTGCTCGACCTCCTCGGGCGTCTCGTCGAGACCTCGCTCGTCATGGTCACCGGGAGCGATCCGGCCCGTTACCGTCTCCTCGAGCCCCTGGGCCAGTACGCCCGGATGCGTCTCGAGGAGATCGAGGGTGTCGAAGAGACTGCCGAGCTCCACGCCCGTTATTACGCCGACTTCGCCGAGACAATCGAGCCCGAGCTCCTCGGTGATGATCAGACCACCTGGATCACCAGGGTGGAGCTGGAGCGTCACAACCTGGTCAAGTCCCTGGAGTGGTTCGAGGCGGCCGGCCTGTTTGACGAGGTCCTCCGGGTGGCGGGCGCCGTGCGCTGGTTCTGGGTGATCCGGCGTGACATCACCGAGGGCTCGAGATGGCTCGAGGAGGGGATTGCGGGCGCCGCCGACGCCGACCACCACGTTCTGGGCCGAGCACTGAATGGTCTGGGTCTGATCGCACTGATGAGGCTCGACTTCTCCCGAGCGGAGGGCTGCCTCGTCGAGTCCCAGCAGAGGTACATCGAGGCCGGAGACGAGGCCGGGGCGGCCCGTCAGCAGTACCACCTCGCCGTGGCCGCATGGCTCCAGGACGACTACGACCGGGCCAAGGGGGCGGCGACGAAGTCATTGGAGCTGGCACGGCGTGTCGGGGACCATTGGGCGGAGGGGTGGACGCTCGCAGTGAGCGGGACGATGGCCCGTCTCACCGGGGACCTCGACACCGCCGTGGATCTCATGAACCAGAGCCATCAGGTCCTCTCCGAGCACGGTGGGGCACTGGACCTGGGGTGGTCGCATCTGAGACTGGCCGCGATCGCCCGCGACGAGGGGAACTACCAGCGGGCCGTCGCCCAGTATCGGGCGGGCCGCGACCACCTCGCCGCTGCCGGCGACATCCTCGGCATGGCCCATGCCGATGCCGGTCTGGGCGCCCTCTCCTGGCTGGCCGACGACCACGACCACGCCGTCGACCTCTATCTCGGTGTCCTCCAGGGGTTCGGGCTGTTCGAGGAGGCGTCCAACAACCTCTTCGAGCTGAAGACGATGATCCAGGGGAACCAGACCACCTCCGAGCTCATGCAGGTCGTCGAGGCGAACCGCGGAAGAGCCAAGCGAGTCGAGGACGCCAAGGGGGCGAAGGCGGCCCTGGCGGAGTATCTCTACCACATGGGCAAGACGGCCCACCGTCGCTCGGAGATCCAGCGAGCCCGGGAGGCGCTGACTGAGAGCCTCCGTCTCGGCATCCAGGCCGAGGACGCTCGGGCGGTGGCCATCGCCGTCGCCGCCCTGGCGGTGATATCCGCGCAGAGCGACGAGCTCGCCACCGCGGCACGTCTCTTCGGTCTGGCCGAACGGCTGGCCACGGAGCAGAGGCTGGCGCCGTGGCCGCCGGTGGACGAGCCGGGTTGGGATGAGCTCACGGGAAGGCTGGCCGTCGACTTCGAGGGATTCGACGCCGAGCGGGGGGCAGGGGCAGCCCTGGATCCTTCACAGATCCTCGCCCCCGCTCTCTGAGACGATCTCAGCCGAACAGATGACCGGCGAGGTGCCGGTAGCCCGCGAGCGGGTCGTCCCCGATCACCTGGATGCAGACGTGGCTGGCGCCGGCGTCGAGATGACCCCGGAGGCTCGAAACGATGGTCGCCGGAGTTCCGTGGAATACCAGAGCGTCGGTGAGGACATCGCTGCCCCCATCCGCCAAGTCGCTCTCCGACCATCCTTCTCGCAGCAGGCTGTTCCGGTAGTTGAGCAGTCGCAGGTAGCGGTCGATGGATTCCCGTGCGACCATCCGGGCCCTCACCGGGTCCACCTCGAGCACCACCTTCGGTGTCGGTGCGAGCAACGCGTCGGGACCCATGATCTCCCTCGCCATGACCGTGTGCCGGGTGGTCGTGGTGTAGGGATGGGCACCCACGGTCCGCTCCGCGGCGAGTCTTAGCGCCCTCGGACCCAGGGCGGCGAGCAGGAGACGATCGTTGGGGACTCCGGCGCTCGTCACGCGGTCGAGATACTCCACCATGGTCCGATAAGGGCTGGCGTACTCCTTGGTGGCTTCAGGGTGCCCGATCCCGAGACCGACGATGAGACGACCGGGGAGCCGCCGCTCCACCCGGTGGAACGCCGCCGCAACGGTACCGGGGTCGAAACGCCACATGTTCACGATCCCGGTCACCACCGGTATCCGCTCGGTGGCGGCGATAAGCGTCTCGACCGCCTCGAGGTCGCCTGGTGGAGAGCCCCCGACCCATAGTGCCCCAAACCCCAGGTCCTCGGCCAACCTGGCCGTGTCGAGCGTGGTGTCCGCCAGCCGCTTCCAGAAGCCGTACACCCCGAGGTCGATGACGCTCATCGAGCCACCCTACCGGCGGCCCCCCGGCAAGTGTGACGCCCGGGGGGCCGCCGTCTGCCCCTCCGGTCCCTTGAGCCAGACCGGCAACCAGGAATAGACCCCGGGACACTCTGGGGTCTATTCCTGTGGCGAGCCCAGAGAACGACCAGTTTCAGACGTGATCGGGGGGCGTGCTCAGGTGTTGAGGACGAGCACCGAGCATGGCGACTCCTTGAGGAGGAGCTCCACCTTGGGGCCGAGAAACAGACGTTGTGACCCGGCGCGGACACCGGTGCCGACCACGATGAGGTCCACGCCATGTCGCGCTCGCTCGGCCACGGTGGACACCATCGACCCGCCCATGACCACTTCGGTCGTCACGTTGACACCCCGTCTCACGCCGACCTCCCTGAGGCCGTCGACGATGTCCTGACCGATCTCGATGCGGACCGTGGGGGAACCACCCCGGGATGTCGCCATCTCGGTGGCGACATCGGGATCGACGACATGAAAGAGGAGGACCGGGGATCCCTGCGTGGCCAGGGCGAAGGCGAGGTCGGCCGCTCGTGCCGCGGACTCGGTCCCACTCACCGGAACCATGATTCGCCTAGGTGGCCATTGACCTCCGCGCGCGGTGAAGACTATGGAGGGACATGGGGCGAGACGAACAACCTCGTCGACTACCGACCCGAACAGATACGAGTCGCCACCGCCCCCCTCGGGCGACCCCAAGGCCAAGAGATCGTATCCCTTGGCGGCCTCGTCGAGAATGGCCTCGACGGGATCGCCACGGCCGACACGTCTTCTCACGTCGGTCTCGGACGAGAACAGCCTGGCCAGGGAGCTGAGATACTGCTCACCCTCACGCCGATGTCTTGGCTCCGCAACCGTGAAGAGGGTGACCGCCGGGCTCTCGGCAGCGAGACTAGTCAGCACCGACGCCTCCAGAGACTGCACCTCGGCCCCCTCCCCGTCGCGGGCCCTCACCGTTAGGAGGACCCTCGTCACCGAGGCGAAGAGACCCTGACCGGGCTCCTCGACCGCAATCGGCTCCTTCCTGAACACCAGCTTCAGCCCTATCGGGGCCACGAGCGAGGTGACGACCGAGGTAACCACCACCATCGAATAGACCTCGACGCCGAGGATGCCCATCGAGAGCCCGATCGTGGCGACGATTATTCCCAGAACCCCACGAGCCTGGAGGGCCACGCCGAACCCGATGGACTCCCGGATGCTCGATCCGGCAAGAAAGCGTGCCCCTGCGAACGCCCCTATCAGCTTCCCTCCGGCCGCCACCACGATGAGGAGGCCGGTCAGGCTGAGCAACGACGGCTCGAGCAGCTCGCCGAGACTCAACCTGAGCCCGGCGGTGGCCAGGAACACCGGGGCAAACACCCCGAACGTCACGCTCTCCAGGGCCCGGCCGACCTCGGGGGGAACTCGCCGCATCTGACCGAAGAGGATCCCAACGGCGAAGGCGCCGAGTATCGGCTCGAGACGAAGCGCCTGTGAGAACGCTCCCCACAGGAAAGCCAGGCCAACCACCAGCGTGAGCAGCATGTCCCTCGAACCGAATCGCTCCTGGACGGTCTTGAGGCTCCACCTGGCCAGCGGTCGTGCCACTAGGTAGGTCGCCAGCACGAAGAGGAGCACCGCGCCGAGGGTCTCGGCGACGTTCTCAGGGCTGATCGTCCCCGCGGCAGCCAGAGAGGTGACGATCCCCAACAGCGCCCAGCCAAAGATGTCATCGATCATCCCCGCGGCCAGGGCGGTCTGACCGAACCGAGTTCGCATCAGACCCATGTCGGCGAGGATCTTGGCCAGGACCGGGATCGCCGAGAGCGCCAGGGCGACGGCCAGAAAGAGGGCGAACACGATCCTCTCGGCTGGGTCGACGAGGAGGTCGTCGGGGAAGACATATGCAAACGCGAGTCCTAGGAGGCCCGGGATTATCAGCCCCCCCAGACCGACACCGGCGGCGGTGCGGAATCGGGCCCGTATCAGGGCCAGATCGGTCTCCATCCCCACGACCACCAGGAGGAACATGATGCCGATCAGGCTGATCACATCGAGCAGCTGAGACTGGAGTGCGGTGTCGGGGAGGATCCACCTGCCGAGCTGGGGGAACGACCCTGAGAGGACGGACGGACCCAGCACCACACCGGCGAGGATCTCGCCAACGACCGCAGGCAGACCGGCGCGACGGGCGATCTCGGCGAACAGTCGGGCGACGCCGAGAAGGACGGCGAAGGAGAAGACCAGCTTCAGCAGGTCCTCGTGCGGGATGCCCGGCAGTGGCTCCATCCGCTCCGACCTTCCTCAGTGCCTGCGGGGTTAGCTGACGGGCTCGAGCTGGAAGGTGCCCTACCCGATCTCCGGGATAAGCCCCAACGTTCGGTTCCCCCGCCCCGGGTCACTCACCCGAGCTCGGCGTGGACCGGAAGGCTAACCGGGCCTCTGGGAGTTCTCTCGTCTCACGACATGGGGGCCGCCGGGGCGGCCCCCCCAAGGATGACTCTCGGTCAGTCGCCCGCGTGGGGTCCACCGGGCTGGCCAGCCCAGTCGGGGCGTCCCCGACCCGGACCGTCGCCATCCTCATCGTCGTTGGGTCGCTCGCAGGCGGTGAGGGCCGACGAGATGTCCAGGGTTCCGGTGTCACCGTCGGTCAGGGGCTCGGCGTCCGGATCGACGTCGGAGACGAGGACCTGCTGGTCGCCCTTGCCCAGGTCGGATTGGGCGATGTGACGGGCCAGGCAACCGCGACCGGGGCCACCGTCGTATAGGGCGTTGAAGAGACGCATGAAGGTGCCGTGGTTGACCTGTCCCTGGGGCCCCGCCACCATCCCGCCGGCAAGACCGCACTCCCCCTCCGGGTCGTAGACCTCTGACCCGTCCTCGGTCGGGAAGGAAACCGGCTCACCCGACACCTGATGGGTGAGACCCTGGACTACGACCAGACCGTCATCGGTGAGGCCATAGGTGGCGGGAAAGCTCCCGCTGAACTCGGCCTCCACCACCCCGTCAAGGGTCATCGAGCAGTCGAGCACGCCGTCGACGGACGACTGTCCCCAAACGAACACCTGGTTCTCCTCGTCGTAGCCGAAGTTGAACATCGTGTCCTCGGTCTGTGCCGACGACGGAGCCGGCGCCAACATCAGCGCGCCAATGGCCGCCAAGACCATCCACCTCTTCGTTCGTGCTCTCACCTGGACCCCCTGGTCGTTCCCAGCCACGTGCCCCGTGTTCAGGTAAACGTCGGAACACGCTCAGGGGTTACGGTCGACACCCGCTCGGCCGGTGGTCGAGAAGTCTCAATGGCCTTCCTACCGTTTCCTGACATCGGTGGCTGAGGGTCCGGAGCCCGTTGTCGGCCATCGAGCAGCGCCTGTCTACAGCCGAACGTGCTTCGTCCGACCCCGTTGGGACAACCGGTCAGGCGACGACCGGCTCCGGGTCGGTCGTCACCGGGGGCGTCTCATCGAGATGTCCCTCGACGCTGATGTTGGGGACCCACTCGAGCCATCTGGGGAAGTACCAGTTCCACCGTCCGAGCAGCTTCATGGAGGCGGGGACCAGAACGGTGCGGACGATGGTGGCGTCGAAGAGGACGGCTACGGCCAGCCCAAACCCCATCTGCTGGAAGCTCACCAGACTCCCGGCGGCGAACCCGGCAAAGACGGCGACCATTATCACCGCGGCCCCGGTGATGAGCGCGCCGGTCTTGCGCAGACCATAAGCCACCGACTCGGTGTTGTCGCCGGTTTGATCGAAGCGCTCCTTGATCCTCGAGAGCAGGAAGACGTGGTAGTCCATGGACAGACCGAAGAGGACCGAGAACAGCATGAGCGGAAGCCAGTTCTCTATCACCTCTACCTGGCTGAAACCCAGCCCGGAGGACAGGTCCTTGACCCACTCCGGTCCCACGCCGGCTTGGAAGAACACGACGATCAGGCCATAAGCGGCGCCGACCGAGAGCAGGTTCATGATGATGGCCTTGGGCGGGATCACCACCGAGCGGAACGCCAGCATCAACAGCAGGAACGAGAGCCCGAGCACGACGGCGAACACGATCGGGGTGTAGTCGTCGGTTTGGGCGATGAAGTCCACCGTGATCGCGGTCTGACCCCCGACGAACACGCCGGAATCGGCAACTGCGGGGATGATCTCGGAACGGAGACGTCTCACCGTGTCCATCGACTCGACCGAGGAGACGTCACCGAGAAGCTGCACGGACAGGATCGCCACGGTCTCGTCGGAGGCAGGGTCGATCTGGGACGGTCCGAATCCACCGTCGGCGGCGATCGCGGACTCGACGGCCGCAGCAGTGATCATGGCCTCTGGGCCCTCGATGGCGATCTCGACCGGCGAGGTCAGACCGCCGGCGAACTCATCGGTGAGGATGGCGAAGGCCTTTGCCGAGTCGGTCTCCGAGGGCAGCGTCGAGACGCCGGCGAGCCCGGTGTTGATCGACTGGAAGCTGGAGGCGGCGAGGAGGAGAAGACCCGCAGAGAGGAGCAGAGAGACGACGGGGCGTGCCATCACCAGCCTGGTGACGCGGTCCCAGAACCGTGACTCCGTCTCGACGGACCCACGTCTCCTCACCCGGAGTGACTCGATGCGGTCACCCATCAACGAGAGGATCGCCGGCAAAAGGGTCAGCGAGGCGACTACGGCAGCCACCACGACGAGGATGGCGCCCAACCCCAGCGAGCGGAACAGGGTGTTGGGGAGGATGAGCATCCCGATCAGAGCGAGGACAACTGTGAGCCCACTGAACACGACGGCCCTAGTGGCGGTGGCCGCGGAGCGGCCGATCGCCTCCAGCTTGGCGAAGCCATTGCGACGCTCCTCGCGATACCGGGAGACGATGAACAGCGAATAGTCGATCCCGACTGCCAGACCGATCATCGTGATCATGTTGGTGATGAAGAAGCTGAGATCGGTGGCCTGCCCGAGGAGTGCGGCCAAACCCATGGCCACCCCGATGGCGACCACTGCCAGGATGATCGGGACCAAACCGGCCACCACCGAACCGAAGACGAACACCAATACGACCAGCGCGACACCTATTCCGATTGTCTCCCCGGTTCGCAGGTCCTGCTCGGCGATGTGGTTGAAGTCGTTGTTCATCGTCGCCTGGCCGGCGATATGGGTCTCGAAGCCGTCGGGAGAGTCGACGGAGCCGACGACCTCGGCGATCGTCTCGGCATTGGCGAAGAACTCGTCTCCCTCGTCGCCGGCGAGGACCACCGGCATGAGGGCGGCGATCCCGCTGTCAGACACGGGCCCATCCTCAGTGAGATAGGACCCGACCGACACCACAGCCGGTGATCCGGCCAGGGCACTCTGCAACTCCTCCACGTAGGCGACATAGGTCGGGTCCTCGACGGTCCGACCATCCGACCTGATCACCACGAACTCGACGTCCTCCTGCGCCCCCCTGACCTCCTCGGCGAGCTCGAGCGCCTTGATCGAGTCGGGGTAGTTGGTGAAGGTGATCTCACTGGTGAGTGCGTCACCTAGAAGCATCGAAGAGAGAACACCCGCCCCTACCAGGGCGATCAGCCAGACGATGATTGTCGTCCAGGGTCGTCGCGCACTTGCCGTCGCCACCGTCTCCGGGCCCCGTGCCATGATCAGCAACTCCTTGCCATAGATGCGTTATCCGCGTACACTGTAAGCATACAGCGTATGTATACACCGTAAGTAGTCGTCATGTCAAGTCAGACATCCAATTTGGAGCCAACCACCCGTCACCCCCTGACCAGGGAGCGGATCATCGCTGCAGCCGTCGACTACGCCGACTCCCACGGTGTCGACGACCTGTCGATGCGCAAGCTCGGCGCCGAGCTCGGCGTGGAGGCGATGTCCCTCTACAACCACGTGGAGAACAAGGACGACATCTATGACGGCATGATCGACCACGTCTTCGAGTCGATCCCGATCCCCGACCGCTCCCTCCCCTGGCAGGGCCAGGTTCGTCTGATCGGCGAGGCTGCGATGGACGCGTTCGGGAGGCACCCCTGGGTGGTCCTCCTCCTCATGCAGCGTGGCAACTTCGGCCCGGGGGTCCTGGCCTTCATGGACAACGCCCTCGGCGTGCTCCGCGACGCCGGATTCGGCGACGAGGACATCCATCACGCCTGGCAGATGCTCGCCTCGCACACCATGGGCTATGCCTTCCAGCAGGGGGCCAACCCGGAGGGCCGCACGAAGGAGTACGCCGATCTCGAGTCACGGCTCTCCCAGGTCGCTGGTCGTTTCCCCAACGTCGCCCGGATCGGCTCCTATCTGGCGGAGTGTCGTTGGGACCAGGAGTACCTGTTCGGTTTGGAGATCATCATCGACGGTCTCGAGTCACGTCTACCCCCAACCACGTAGGCGAGTCTCAGATCCTGGGGAGCTTGAAGCCGGAGCGCTCGGTGCTGGTGTCGACAGCGAAGGTCGGCGAGGAGATCCCGTTGGTGACGCCGTCCGGTCCGAGATACACCGCCCGGACGGCGGCGTCGTCGGCGAGACTGCTCAGGACCATGTCGGCAACGGCGGCTCGGTGGGGGCGGCGGGGTGCCCGGCTACAGGAGGGGGGCCAGCAGACGGGAGACATGTCTCCCGATGGCGAGCGAGGCGGTGGCACCGGGCGAGGGAGCGTTGAGGACATGCACTGTGTTGCCCGCCGTCTCGATGACGAAGTCGTCGAGGAGCCGACCCCCGCGGTCGACCGCCTGGGCCCTGACCCCGACCCCCCCGGGACGGAGATCGGCGGCCTCCACGGCGGGGACCAGTCGCCTGGCCAGACTCGCATAACGCCCCCTCCATTTCGAGTTGATCAGCTCTCTCGCCCCAGAGCCGAGATGACGCCTGGCGAGACGCCAGAAGCCGGGCCAGCCGATGATGTCGCCCAGGTCCCCCAGGTCGGCGCCACTGCCCCGGTACTGCTCACGGGCCAGGGCGAGGAGGGCGTTGGGGCCCACCTCAACGGTGCCGTCGAATCTCCTCGTGAAATGGACGCCGAGGAAGGGAAACCTCGGGTCGGGCACCGGATAGATGAGGGTCTTGACCAGCGACGCCTTCTCCTCGGCCAGGGTGTAATACTCCCCACGGAAAGGGATGATCCGGATCCCGGGTCGGAGACCGGCCATCACCGCCACGCGATCGGAGTGGAGACCGGCGCAATTGACCATCAATCTGGCCTTGAGAGCGATCTCACCGGCGACCACCTCGGCCCCGTCGGTCGTGTGGTTGACCCGGGTCAGCCGGTGGCCGAGCAACAGCTCGGAACCACCCTCTCTCAGCTGGCCGGCGATCACGGACGCCACTGCGGAGAAGTCAGCGACGCCGGCCTCGGGGACATGGAGGGCGTCGATCCCGGTGGCGGCGGGCTCGATCTCGGCTATCCCCGCCCGACCGAGACGACGCAGCCCGGCGAGACCGTTGGCCACCCCCCTCCGCTCGAGCTCGTCGAGGGCCGGCAGCTCCGCAGGGTGGGTTGCGACGACGATCTTCCCCGACCGACGATGCCCGACCCCCGTCTCCTCACATAGCCGGTACATCTCCTTGGCCCCTGTGAATGCCAGCTCCGCCTTGAGCGACCCCGGCCGGTAGTAGAGACCGGAGTGGATCACACCGCTGTTGTGGCTGCTCTGATGGGCGGCGACTCGTTCCTCCTTGTCGAGCAGCACCATCGAGATGCCCGGGTGGCTCTCGGTCATGGCGCGGCCGACGGCGAGACCAACCAGACCACAGCCAACGATGCACACGTCGTAACGGGGCATCAACCCTCCGCCACCTTGATTAGCGTCACTGCACGCCTCCTCGCCAAGGGTATATCCTCGATCGCCTTCGACTCGACCACCCCCCACCGCCTCTTCAACCGTGGCGAGGTCCCCGTCCAGGCGATCTGGTTCGTGGTGGGGAGGGAGAACGACACCCGTCTCGGAGACGCAAACCTCAGGTAGTACGGCACCCTCTGGGGCACATATCCGCTCGAGAAAGCCCTCCCAACCCCCGAAGGCCGGGACGGAGGCTTGAATGGCCGGCTTGGCCCGTCTCACAATCATCCTGGCCATCTGCGTTGTCGCCTGCACCAGTGCGGTGACCACGCCGATGACGACCACGATCGGTCTGGGTGCGACGGAGGTCACGACGACCACCGCCACTCCCCGCGGCACCACCACCACCCTCACCGACGCGACCACAGGAGACCTTGCCCCCTGCCGACCCGAGATCTTCACCGTGGACCTGGTCACCGTCCTCGCCGCCGACTACCCGAATCAGTTGATCACGGCCCACGTCCACGACCTGCGCACCGGCTGCGACTACACCCTCAACCCCGAGAACAGACAGCGGACGGCCTCGGTGATCAAGGTGATGGTGATGGCGGGCACGCTTCTCGAAGCCCAGAACGAAGGTCGTCCCGTGAGCGAGTGGGAGATGAGTCAGCTAACCCCGATGATCACCGAGTCGACGAACGACGAGGTGAGAGCCCTGTGGAATCACTTTGGCGGCTCCCCGTGGTTTCGTGAGCAGGGCGAGATCTTCGGGCTGACCGAGACACGCATCACCGCCGACGACGGATCTTCCTGGGGTCGGACCACGACATCGGCCCGCGATCAGGTGGAACTGTTGCGTCAGGTGCTGATTGGGCAATGGGGCCCCCTCAATGCCCAGTCGCGCTTGGTGGCCTACTACCTCATGACGTCGGTGGTCCCCAGCCAGACCTGGGGGGTGACCGCAGGCGAGCCCCCCGACTGGGTGGTCGCCCAGAAGAA
>JAKEHF010000101.1 GCA_022615295.1 Actinomycetota bacterium
ACCCCGGAGCACAGTACGAAACGGGGCGCGCCGGATCTCGGCAGCGCTGATCTCGGATGCCATCCAGGTCTAGAAGATAACGGTCGTCAGCGCCTGTCGACCGGCAATGGACTAGGCAGCGGCGAGACCGTCGAGGAAGTCGACGGCCTCTTCCAGCGTGGCGACGGGGACGATCTCGATTGTGTCGTACTCGGCGGTGAGCGCCCGCTCGTAGTTGTCCACAGGCACCAGGATGTAAAGGGCACCGGCCGCCTCGGCCCCCACCACCTTCTGCCTGATCCCCCCGATCGGCCCCACCGTGCCGTCGACACGTATGGTCCCGGTGCCGGCGATCACCTGGCCCCCGGTGAGATCCCCTTCTGTGAGCGTGTCGATGATGGCCAGGGTGTGCATCAAACCCGCCGAGGGCCCCCCGACGTCCCCAGGGCTCAGCTCGATGGGGAACGGGGACTCGGTCAGCTCACCAAGGACCACACCGATCATCGCCACACCCGGCTCGTCGGTGCGCTCCGCCAACTCCACCACCAGGTCGAGGACCTCGCCTTCCCTGGCCACCGTGAGCATGAGCTCGGAGCCGACCTCCCGTCCTTCGAGAAGCGGCCCGATCTCGGACACCATGGTCACAGGCGTTCCCTCGACCTCGAGGATGGTGTCCCCCAGCTCGAGCACCGATGCGGCGGGAACGCCGTCGACGAACTCGTTGATCACCACCTCGATCGGGACGAGGTCGAATCCGAGATAGTCGAGGGCGACCGCGATCGCTCTGAAGTTGGAGTCGTCCATCTGCTGGAGGACCCGGTTCCGGTACTCCTCGTCGGTCTCACCCGGTCGTCGCACCGCCTCCTTGGGCACCAGGTCGATGTTGGGGTCGACCCCGGCGATCAGCGCCTCGAAGACGTTCACGTCCTGGCTGACCACGGTGAGCATCAGGAGCTCCCCGTTTGGTGGGAAGGTCTCGACGCCGTCGGCGGTGACCGAGTTGGCCGCATCCGAAGTGGGCCCTGGAGAAAAGGCGACATAGGGGATCTCCACGTTCCACAGGATGACCGTGGCCAGACCGAGCAAGAAGAGCACACCGAGAGCCACATAGGGGGCACGTGAGGGCCGGTTCTCGGTCATACGACAGCCAGACGGTAGGGGAAGCCGCCGGCTAGGCGGTCTCCACCTCCTCACCCAGATAGGCCCTGATGACATTGGGGTTCACCTGGACCTCGGCCGGGGTCCCCATAGCGATCTGACGCCCGAAGTCGAGCACGAGCACCCGGTCGGCAATGTCCATGACGAGACCCATGTCGTGCTCGACGAGGACGATGGCGATGCCCAACTCCTCACGGACATCAAGGATGAAACGGGCCATGTCCTCGGTCTCCTCGAGGTTCATCCCGGCCACCGGCTCGTCGAGGAGGAGAACCTCCGGGTCGAGCGCAAGGGCCCGACCCAGCTCCACGCGTTTCTGGATCCCGTAGGGGAGCAGCCCCACCGGGTACTTCCGCCACTGCTCGATCTCGAGGAAGTCGATGATCCCCTCGACGATCTCCCTGTTGGCGATCTCCTCACGCTTGGCCCGGCCCAGCCAGATCGAGCCCGCCAGCCACCCGCTCCGCATCCTGACGTGACGGCCGGTGAGGATGTTCTCGAGGACCGTCATGTGGGGGTAGAGGGCGATGTTCTGGAAGGTGCGGGAGATGCCACGCTGGGCGGTCTGATGGGGGTGGAGCTGCATCATCGACTCCCCCTTCCATAGGACTTCTCCCTCCTGGGGGCGATAGACCTGGTTGATCACGTTGAACAGCGAGGTCTTGCCGGCTCCGTTGGGGCCGATGATCGAGAACAGCTCGCCGTCGTCGACCCAGAAGGAGACCCCGTCGACGGCCTTGACCCCGAGGAAGGACAGATGAACGTCTCTTACCTCGAGGAGATGGTCGTAGGTCTCGGGGCCGACCCGGTCCTCCCGTCTCCGCAACAGCTTCCCGCTCACGAGAGCCACCTCTTGCGACGGCGGTAGTGCTTGACCTCGCGGAACGACTTCCGCTCACCCGTGGCGTGGACCCCGAGGTAAAACTCCTTGACGTCCTCGTCCTTGAGAAGCTTCGCGGGCGTTCCGTCCATCACCATCTTCCCGGTCTCCATGATGTAGCCGTGGTGTGCGATGGACAGCGCCATGGTGGCGTTCTGTTCGATGAGCAGCACCGAGGTCCCCTGTTGGTTGATCTCGGTGATGATGTCCCTGACCTCCTGGACCAGCAGCGGCGCCAGACCCAGCGACGGCTCGTCGAGGATGAGGAGCTTGGGATCCTGCATGAGCGCCCTCCCGATGGCCAGCATCTGCTGCTCACCGCCGGAGAGATAGCCTGCGGTGCTGGTGCGGCGCTCGGCCAGCCTGGGGAACAGGCTCATCACCCTGTCGTAGGACCTCTTGAACCCTGACGGGTTGGCATAGGCGCCGGCCCGCAGGTTGTCGTCGACGGTCATCTCCGCGAACACCCGGCGCCCCTCCATGACCTGGGAGATGCCCCTCCTCACCCGCTCCGCCGGATCGAGATGGGTGATCCTCTCCCCGTCGAGGAGGACGTCGCCCTTGGTCACCTCTCCCTCGTGGACCTCGAGGAGCCCGGAGATGGCACGAAGTGTGGTCGTCTTCCCGGCCCCGTTGGCTCCGAGAAGAGCCACGATCCGACCATCCCCCACCTCGAGGGAGGTGCCGCGGAGGACGAGGATCACGTCGTTGTAGACGACCTCCAGGTTCTCGACTGCGAGCACACGCCGTCCTTTCCGCTATGTGAAGATTCGCGCGGACCCCTCCGCCACAAACCTTCACAGAACGGTGGGGGGTGGGTGACCCGAAGATCACCCACCCCTATCTGTCACGTTCCGAACTGGTAACAGGCCCCGGTGAACTCGTAGGCAGCGGCGAGGTCGGACACGTAGTCCGCAGCCAACACCTCCTCACCGGCGCTCTCACCGGCGGCAAGGGCCTCCGGGTCGGGTCGCCACATGGTGGTCGCCCGCGACAATTGCTCATCCGGGGTCCCCACATATGACTGGTCCGGCGCCAGCCCGCCAAACGACACGCTCTCCAGCGACTTGGCCGCAGCCAGGATCCCGGCCCTGGTCATGTCTCCCGAGTCATAGGCCGCCTGGAGGGCGGCATGGAGCAACTGCGCCTCCACGAACCCCTCGAGGTAGGACGAGACCGGCACTTCGACACGCCCGCTGTCCATGAGCAGCTGGATGGCGTCCTCGGTGCCCTCGGCGCCCCAGGTGTGGTAGTAGCTGCCCCACATGGTGGCGGCGGCCACTGCGTCACGGATCTGGGATTCCGCGCCGATGAAGGCCGGGTTGTAGCTCGGCGCCGCACCCGACCAGACACCGGTGGTGAACCCGCCGGCGAGGGCCTGTCCGAAGATGGCGCTCCAGGCGGCCGGTGTCGCCGTCACGTAGACGATGTCGGGCTGGGCCTCGATGATCCCGGTGGCCACCGTGGCATACGAGGTCTCGTCACCGGGGATCACGGCTCCACGGCCGTCGTAGACGACCTCGAGCCCCAACTGCTCGGCCGCCAGCACCGCGCCCTCGTACGAGTCGAGCCCGTAGTCGCCGGGCACCGAGGCGATGGCCAGTGTCGTCGCCTCGTCACCCAACTGCCCCTTGATGAAGCTGAGCACGTTCATCGACTCGATGCAGTAGGGGGTGCCATGGCCCACGAGGTTCGAGTTGTAGGTGGGGTCGTACCACCCCGAGTACCAGGTCAACGGGATGGCAAGGATGCCGTCCTCGACCAGACGACCCGGGGTCCCGTCCTCGTTGATGACCAAGGCCACCGTGTGGGGCGACCCGGTGGAATGGCCGAAGGCGGCCACCGTCTCCCTCAACTCGTCGTAACGCTGGACATGGGTCGGTATGTCGTAGGCGGTGTCGACCACGTCTAGCTCCACCTGGAGACCGCCGACGCCGCCATTGGCGTTGACGTTCTCCCAGTAGACCTCGTGACCGGTGACGATCACCTGCACCAGCGAGCTAAACGGCCCGGTCAGGTCCGACAGCAACCCGATCGATATCGTTCCCGCCTCGAGATCGACACCGATGTCGGTGGCGATTGCCATGTCGCCGGTGGTGGTGGTGGCGCCGTCACCGGCCGTGGTGACCGGTGCATCCCCCTCGGTGGTCGTGGTCGACTCGGTCTCCGCCGGGCTACACGCCGCGAGCACGA
>JAKEHF010000102.1 GCA_022615295.1 Actinomycetota bacterium
AACACGTGCCGGTAGCCCTTGGACAGCTCGGGTCGCTCCCGGAGCATGGCGACGGTGGTGGCGAGGAGCACCCCGTAGTCGGTGCGGCCGGCGGAGTCGAGCCTTCCCAAGTAACGGCGATACAAACCCGCCAGCCCCCGCCAGTCGGCCCTGGTCTCGGCGAGGGCCGCCAGATCCTCAGGGGTGAGGAGACGCTCCGAGCAACGCATCAGGAAGTCGGCGACCTCGGCGGCGAAAGCGGTCGTCCCCAGGATCCCTCGATAGGTCAAAGGCCAACTCGCCGGGTCCTCCTCGGCGAGCACCCCGGCGACGAAGGCGATCTGCTCGGGTGTCGTCAACGGCGATGGTGGGGGTCGGTCCCTGTTGCCCTCGAGGAGACGGAGGGCCAGTGAGTGGAAGGTGGTCACGTCCACCGCGCTCCCGCCGGGCGTGGCGGAGACACGTCTCCTCAGCGTCGCCGCGGCGCGACGGGAGAAGCAGAGGAGCACCACCTCGGCGGGCCGACCTCCGGTCTCGAGGATGTGGGCGATCCTCCGGACCAGGAACTCGCTTTTGCCGGTGCCCGGACCGGCGACGACGATCTGATACCCATCGGTCCGGGATATGGCGGCCGGCCATCCGTCCAACCCGATCCGGGTCTCCCTCACCATCGGATCGTAGGTCTCAGGCGGCCCGGGCGTCCCCGACCAGGGTGGCGTCTATGCCGAAACCGGCCAGATAGGCGACCGGGTCGGCGAACACCGAGTCGATTGCATCCTCGGTCATGGCCGCCCCCTCCGCCGGGAGGGTGGGCGAGACCGTTGATGAGACGGGGGATACCTCTCTCATGGGTCTCAAACTAAGGGCCGGCTGTGACAGGTTCCGGGGTGTGGCGCCGAAATAGGATGGTGGTGTGATCGGAGGTCTTGGTGGAAACCAGTAGGGAATTCGACTCGCCCATGTATCGCGAGGCAGTCGGTCAGTTCGACCGGGTGGCCGCGGTCATGGGGCTCGACGCCAATGTGGCCGATCGGCTCCGGGTGCCCCAGAAGTCGACGGTGGTGAGCTTCCCGTTCCGGCATGACACATACAACAAGGTGGAGACGATCTTCGGCTATCGGGTCCAGCACCTGACCACGATGGGACCGACCAAGGGGGGGATCCGGTACGCGCCGGACGTCGACCTGGGCGAGGTCACCGCGCTGGCCATGCTCATGACGTGGAAGTGCTCCATCGTGGGTGTCCCCTTCGGTGGGGCAAAGGGTGGGGTGCGCATCGACCCGATGAAGCTGTCACGGGCCGAGCTGCAACGTGTGACCCGCCGTTTCACCATGGAGATCATCAACGTGATCGGTCCCGACACCGACATACCCGCCCCCGACCTCGGGACCAACGAGCAGGTGATGGCCTGGCTCATGGACACCTACTCCCAGCACGTCGGTCATGCGGTGCCGGCAGTGGTGACCGGCAAGCCCCCGGCCCTCGGCGGCAGTGTCGCCCGGAGGGAAGCCACCGGCAGGGGTTTGATATTCCTCGTCCCCCAAGCGGCCAACGTGGTGGACCTCAACCCCGCCGAGGCAACGGTGGCGATCCACGGCTTCGGCAACGTCGGTCTCTACGCGGCCATCGCGGCCGATCAGGCGGGGCTCAAGGTCGTCGCCGTGTCCGACATCTCCGGCGGCGTGTACAACCCCGACGGGCTCGACGTGGCCGCCGCGGCCAAGTGGGTCGACGAGAACCGGGTCCTCGCCGGCTATCCGGACGCCGACGCCATAGAGGGGGAGGAGGTGTTCTCCCTCGATGTCGACATCCTGATACCGGCCGCAGTCCAGGGAGTCATCCACAAGGGGAACGCCGACGACGTCAAGGCCCGTCTCGTCATCGAGGGGGCAAACAACCCGACCACTTTGGAGGCCGACGACATGCTCCGGGAGCGGGGCGTGTTCATAGTCCCCGACATCCTGGCCAATGCGGGTGGGGTGACGGTGTCCTATTTCGAATGGGTGCAGGACGTCCAGAAGTACTTCTGGACCGAGAACGAGGTGGTCGCCCGGCTCCGGGAGATCATGACCCGGGCCTTTGAGGACGTTCACTCCATCGCAATCGCCGAGAACGTCGACATGAGGACCGCCGCCCTCATCAAGGGGATCCGCAGGGTGGCCGACGCCAAGCTGGTCCGGGGAGTCTTCCCCTAGT
This sequence comes from Actinomycetota bacterium, assembly GCA_022615295.1. Taxonomy (GTDB): domain Bacteria; phylum Actinomycetota; class Acidimicrobiia; order Spongiisociales; family ZC4RG35; genus ZC4RG35. Next base: position 2,176 of record JAKEHF010000102.1, read on the forward strand.
CCGGGCTCGTCGTCCAGGCGGGGCAGATCTTCCGGTAGCTGCACCAGTCACAGAGACGGCCCGGTCGTGGCGGGAACCGTCCCGTGGCCAGGGCGCGGTCTATGGCCGCCCACAAGGCCCGAAGCTGGCTGTCCATGGCGTCGAGCTGGCGGTCGTCGATCCCGAGCCGATACAGGGTCGGCCCGTTGAGATAGAGAAGCCTCACCTCGGCGGGGGTCTGGCCGGTGCGATTCCTGATGAGCAGGGCGTAGATCTTGAGGGCGAAGAAGGCGGGCAGGGCGTAGGTCTCCGGGGGAGCCTTGCCGGTCTTGTAGTCGGTGATGACGAGACGACCCGTGTCGTCCCGGTCCATCCGGTCGAGAATGCCACGTATCAACATTCCGTCGAGATCCTCGACCATCTCGAGCTCGCGCTCGGTCGGGTCGAATCGGGTGGGGTCCTCGATTGTGAAGTAGTTGGCGAGTAACTCGAGCGACTCGACACCCCAGAGACGCTCGTCCTCGACTGTTGGGAAGAGACCCCGGAACTCTTCGGTGGCCCTTATCTCGGTCCAGGCCTCCCTGAACAGGTCGAAGAGACGGTCGGGCGTCCTCGCCTCGATGGGGTCGTCGAACAGTCTCTGCAGGGCGAGATGAGCGGTGGTCCCCCGTGCCTGGTGGATCGAGACCGGCTCGGGGATACGGTCGACGGCGCGGAACTTGAACAGCTGGGGGCATGTCTTGAAATCGCCGGCCCGACTTGGGGACAGGGTGTGCAAGGTGTCGGGGACCGTGGTCTCGACCGTCATCCCAACGATGATAGGAAGGGCCCCTGACAGATCCCGGACACCCCGCGAAAACCACTCGTAAGACGCGAAAAGTATGCCGTCGTTTTCCTTGACGACCGTCTCCGGTGACCCCTACGTTCCCCGGCAACTGGCTCGAGGGCAACCTCGGGTCGGGATCGAAGGAGCTTCGGCTCTTTCGAGGCCACCTCGCTGGGGGCCCGCTTTCCCGGCGAGATGGACGAGAGCCCCGAGAGGGCTGAGGCTTCGGCCGAGGCTCCCTCGGGGTTTCTCTTTGTCGGCGAGTCGGCTTGGGCGCTGCCCCCGTGTCCTCAGGGTTGTCCCCCTGCGAAGCGGGGGGACCGACGACCCTTCAGGGTCGTCGAGGGTGGCCCGAGGCGGAGCCGAGGTGGTCTCCCACCGGCTCGAGAACGAAGACCGGGATGATGCGGTCTGTCTTTGTCTGGTAGACGGCATAGTCGGGCCATACCTCGACAGCCCGAGCCCACCACTTTGCACGCTCCTCCCCGGAGGCCTCCCGTGCCAGATAGTCCTGCTGCATGGTGCCGTCGCGAAGCTCACAACGGGGATGGGAGACCAGGTTGAAGTACCACTGGGGATTCCTCGCCGCACCGCCCCGTGAGGCCACGACGGCATAGACACCATCGTGCTCGACACGCATCAACGGCGTCTTGCGCAGGGTCCCGGTCAGGGCGCCGACCGTTGTCAGCAGGACGACGGGTTTCCCGGACAACGTGAGACCCTTGGTCCCCCCGGATTCCTCGATGAGCTCCGCCTGCTGTCGCGCCCACTTCGAGGGACTGGGGGAGTAGGTGCCTTCGAGGGGCATGGCAAACCCAAGGTAACCGTATGCCGAACCCTCGGTGAAGTTCGCGAAAAACAATAAGCCCCTCGACTTGTGCCCCCCGCCGCGGTGGTCTACCTTCCGTTCCACGTCGCCGGGGAAACCCGACGACCGGCCCGAACGACGGGTAACCGTCGGGAGTGGTCGAGCCGGAAGGCACGGGAAACCGTGCGGAAGGCTCACCGGATCGCATCTGGGAAACTGGAGGCGACTCGGAGCCGCCAGTCCGTACGGGGATCCTTAGGGATCGTCGAACGGACTGACGGCGGTAGACCGCAAGGTCTACGCCCTCCCGGAAACGGGGGGAGCGGTCTTCGGATCGCATCGCCGACGGCTTCGGTCAGCGGCGAACCGCTCGGAGTTGGGTCCCCGGCCCAACGAAGACGGAACGAGAGCCCCGAGAGGGTTGAGGCTTCGGCCGAGGCTCCCTCGGGGTTTCTCATTTCCCGTAGGCGGAGTCAGGTCCCAGCAGCGTCGGACACCGGCCGGCCGTTAGTCTCGCCCCACCATGCCATACCCGACGGATCTCCTCGCCGAGGGTGAGCAGGTGATCGTCGACACCCGGCTCCATTGGATCGCCCTCTACAGGGAGTTGCTCTATGGCGCAGGTCTCCTTGTGCTCGTGATCGTGCTTCTCGCCGCCACCAACTTCCCGGGTTGGCTCTATCTCGCGGCGTTCCTGGTTTGGACGGGTCTGTCGTATCGGCGACTTGGCGACTGGTTCACCTCCGAGCTGATCCTCACCAGCCGACGGATCGTCTTTCGCAGCGGTCTCGTCACCAAGAAGGGCCACGAGATCGCCATCGGACAGGTCTCCGAGGTCGGTCTCCGTCAGAAGCCGCTCCAGCGGATGGTCGGGGCCGGCGACCTGATCGTCGAATCGGGCGGCGACGCCCGCACCGCACTGACCGACGTCGGAGATGTGGTGGAGGTAAAACGGCTCATCTTGGAGACGTCCACGAGGATCGAGCCGAAGCGGCCCCACGTCACGCTCCCAGGCCCGGCCGGGGCGGGGCCGAGTCGTGTCGAGCAGTTGGACATCCTGGCGAGGCTCCACGAGCAGGGGAGACTCACCGACGACGAGTTCGAGGCCGAGAAGGGCCGTCTCATGAAGGAGGAATGATGGGTTACCCGCAACGTCTGCTCAGCGAGGACGAGGTCATCGAGAGCGAGTTCCGGCCACACTGGTCACAACTGCTCCGCGAGGGGCTTCTCGTCCTGGCTGGGATCGTCCTCATCGTCCTCATCGCCGTCTCGACCGTGCCCAACTGGGTGATGCTGGCGGTTGCCGGCGTCGTGTTGGTCCTGATCGCCAACGGGGTGATCACCTGGCTCACGACCCAGCACGTGATCACCAACGAACGGGTCATCTTTCGGGCCGGGTTCATCTCCAAGCGTGGCAAGGAGATCCCTCTCGAAGTGGTCAACGACGTCGCCTTCAACCAGACGGTCTTCGAGCGGATCTTCGGCACGGGCGACCTGCTGATCGAGTCGGCGGGCACCCACGGACAGTCCCGTTATCGGGACATCCCAAAACCCGAGGAGGTGCAGACCCTGATCTACAAGGTCAGGGAGGGGCGTATGGCCTCACTCGAACGTGCCGGCATGGCCCCTAGTGCAGAGTCCAGGGCGTCGCAGCTGGAGACCCTCTCCCGGCTCCACGACGAGGGCAAGCTCAGCGACGAGGAGTTCGAGGACGAGAAGCGTCGTCTGCTCGGAGGTGGCTGATGCCCCACATGCAGGACTTTCCGCTGTTGCTGTCCACGCTTTACGACCACGCCGTCTGGATCCACCCCGACAGCGAGATCGTCTCGGTGCAGCCTGACCGCAGCATTTCCAGAGAGACCTACGCCACCACAGACTCGAGAGTGAGGAGACTGGCCACGGCCCTCGAAAGGCTCGGCATCGAAGGTGGCGACGCAGTCGGCACCTTCGCCTGGAACAACCAGCGCCATCATGAGATCTACTGGGCAACCGCCAACACGGGGAGGATCTGTCACACCATCAACCTGCGGCTGTTCGCCGATCAGATCGTCTACATCGCCAACCATGCGGGCGACCGGGTGATGATGGTCGACCCGGATCTGGTCCCCTTGATCGCCCCGCTCCGGTCACGTCTCGACACCGTCGAGCGATGGGTCGTACTCGGCGGGGAGGCCAGCGATGATCTCCCGGGCTCGATCGCCTACGAGGACCTGATCGCCGACGTCCCGGAGCATGGCCTCTGGCCGGTCCTCGACGAGCGCTCCCCGATGATGCTGTGCTATTCCTCGGGGACCACCGGGAACCCCAAGGGCGTGGCCTACACCCAGAGGTCGACCTATGTCCACACCATCTCCAACCTGGCCAACTATGGGATCGATCCCTCGGACAATGTCCTCCCAGTGGTGCCGATGTTCCATGCCGCGGCCTGGGGTTATCCCTTCATGGCGGTGACCCGGGGTGCCAAGCTGACCTATCCGGGCCCGGATCTCTCACCACAGGGTCTCCTCGGCCTGTTCACGAATGAGAAGGTGACCTTCAGCGCCGGCGTGCCCACCGTGTGGCTGGGGATCAAGCAGTACCTCGAGGCCAACCCGGAGATCGACATCTCACACATGAGGGCCTTCTTCTGCGGCGGATCGGCGGTGCCGAGGTCCATGATCGAGTGGTACTGGACCAACAAGGGGGTCCGTGTCGTCCAGGGATGGGGGATGACCGAGACCAACCCCGTGGCCTCGACCGCCATTCTCAAGCCCCATATGGAGTCATGGCCCCTCGAGGACCAGCTCGACCGGATGGAGACGGCGGGCATACCGGTGGCGGGGCTCCAGGTGAAGATCGTGGACGAGGTCGGTGAGGAGCTGCCCCACGACGGTGAGGCCTTCGGTGAGCTCCTGATACGAGGCCCTTGGATAGCCGCCGAGTACTACAAGGACGACCGGACCGCCCAATCCTTCGTCGACGGATGGCTCCGCACCGGCGATGTCTGCAAGATCACCCCGGAGGGCTACATCCGGATCACCGACCGGGCCAAGGACGTGATCAAGTCGGGTGGCGAGTGGATCTCCTCGCTCGACCTGGAGAACCTGCTCATGGCCCACCACGCCGTCGCCGAAGCGACCGTCGTCGGGTTGAAGCACCTCAAGTGGCAAGAGCGGCCCGTCGCCTTCGTGGTCAAGTCGGCCGAGGTGACCGAAGAGGACCTTCTCCAGTATCTCGCCGGACGTGTCGCCAAGTGGTGGATCCCGGACAAGGTGGTCTTCATCGACGCGGTTCCCAAGACCGGGACCGGGAAGTTCGACAAGAAGGTGGTGCGGGACCAATACGCCGACCTGTTGATGGAGTGAGTGGACGCTTCAACTACCTGATGAGACGGGCGGTGAGACGTCGGGGTGGTCTGCCCGACGACGGCTGATCAAGGAACGTACTGCTCCTCGATGGCGACCACGATCCCGTCGGAGATCGTGATCCACCACGGGCTGAACCTCATGGCCAGGATCGAGTCGTCCGTCTCCCCGGTGAGAGCCTCGACCAGCTCGTCGTAGGTGATCTCCTGGCTCGCCAGTTCCTGGGTCTCCTCGTAGTGGTACCAGACCGAGGTCACCATCACGTCGGGGTCGACCTCCCGGACGAGGACTGTTGGGTCGAGGTTGCGGATGTAGTAGTCGTTGGGCGGGGGCGACTCGGCGCCGTCCTCGGCGGCTGCGGCGGCCGCCTCTTCGCCCCCGAACCATACGGCGAGATCGAAATGGATCTCGGGTCCCCCGGTGAGACCCTCGATGAAGACATGGTCGACGAACACGAGATAGGTCCCGTCCTCGAGGTCGACGACGAGATCGTCCGTCGTTATCGGGGTGGCCCGGTCGCCCGGCCACAAGGAGTTGGTCGTCGTGGTAGTCGGCTCCGTGGTCGTGGTCGTGACGGGAGGTAGCGACGTTGTGGTCGTCGTGGCGGCGACCCCGGTGCCACAAGCGGTTACGGCCAGCACCATGAACGCGGCAAGCCGAGGTATGCGCATCAACACAGTCAACTAGCCGTCGGGGCCTATTGGTTCCCCGGGCTCAATCGATCTCGATCAACTCCCCGGTGCGGAGGTCGACTATGAACTCCTTCTCGCTCCGGGAGTCGACGATGAAGTTGGCCAGCCTGGCCCCCTGGACTCGCACCACCCACCAGGCGTACTCGCTGTTGCCCTCGCGGTGATAACGACGGACGGCGGAGCGGACGATTCGAACAGCGTCGGCCTCCTCGCCAAAGACCCCAAGAAGGGTCTCGTCGATGTCGGCCTTGCCGATGTGTTCGACGTATTGAACCGCCTCGTACCGGTACACGGTGCCTCCGGGCAGCGATTCTACAAGTGGGCCCGGGGTGGGGCCAGCCCTATGCTCGACCGGTGACCACCTTTCACCAGGTCCTGGGTCAGATCGTCGTGGTCATCTGTGGTCTGGTCGGTCTCTGGGGCGTGGCGATGGCACGTCGGGACACGGTCCCACGGATCTTCACCATGGGTGTCGGTGTGGCGATCACGGTGACGGTGCTCCAGGTGGCTCTCGGTGCGGTCCTCATGACGTCTGGCACCCTCGAGCCCGGAGACCAGCACGTGTTCTACGGGGTCCTCGTCGCCCTGACCCTCGTCTTCGCATACATCTACCGGGCCCAGCTCCGCAACCGGCCCACCCTCGCCTACGGCCTTCTTCTACTCTTCACGATGGGTCTCGGCATTCGGGCCATCCAAACCATTGGAGTGAACTTCTGATGTTGCTCGAGGAGAAGAAGCTGCTCGTCACCGGCGTCCTCACCGACGACTCGATCGCCTGGCACACCGCCCGCATCGCCCAAGAGGAGGGCGCCGAGATCGTGGTGACCGGTTTTGGCCGTGGTCTGCGACTCACCGAGCGAGCGGTGCAACGTCTCCCCGCGCCTTGCGACGTCCTCGAGCTCGACATCAACGACCCCGGTCACGTCGAGGGGTTGACGACAGACCTCACCCGACGTTGGGGAAGGGTGGACGGCGCCCTCCACGCCATTGCCTTCGCCCCGGGGGACGCCCTCGGGGGGAACTTCCTCAACACACCCGTCGATTCGGCGCAGACGGCCTTTGTCACCTCGGCGTTCTCCTACAAGACCCTGGCCGTGGCCCTACTCCCGTTGATGCAGGCGGCCGGTGGGGGAGCCCTAGTCGCCATGGACTTCGACAACACCCAGGCCTGGCCGGCCTATGACTGGATGGGTGTCGCCAAGTCGGCATTGCAGAGCGTCACCCGCTATCTGGCCAGGGACCTCGGTCGATACGGGGTCAGGGTGAACGCGGTCTCCGCCGGCCCCCTGGGGACGGTGGCGGCCAAGTCGATCCCCGGTTTCGAGCGATTCGACGAGGTGTGGGCGGAGAGGTCGCCCCTCCCCTGGGACACCACCGACCCCGACCCCGTCGCCCGGATGGTGTGCGTCCTCCTCAGCGACTGGGCCCCGATGACCACGGGTGAGATCGTCCACGTCGACGGGGGTTTCCACGCCGTCGCCGCGGGCCCGGGGTCGGGCGAGTGAGCTTCATCACCAGGGGGTTCGAAGGGCGCCGCCGGTCGAGGGAGCCCTCGGGACGGATCCCCCCCGGTCAGTACGCCACGCTCGACTTCCCGGTGCTTTCGGCAGGGCCGACACCACGGATATCACGCGAAGAGTGGCGGCTCACCCTCGCCGACACCACCGGCGCCGAGCGGAGTTGGTCCTGGGAGGAGTTCACCGCCCTGCCGGTCACCGACATCACCGTCGACATCCACTGTGTCACCAAATGGACCAAGCTCGACACCACCTGGGGCGGGGTCACGCTCGAGGATCTCCTCGCCGGTGTGGAGTTGGGGGAGGCGACGGTTGTGTTGGCACACTCCTACGACGGGTACACGACCAATGTCCCCCTCGCCGACCTGTCCGGAGGCCGGGCCATGGTGGCCCATACCTATGCAGGCGAGCCCCTGGAGCCGGAGCACGGCGGGCCGGCGCGTCTGCTCGTCCCCCATCTCTACTTCTGGAAGAGCGCCAAGTGGGTGAATCGTCTGGAGATGCTCACCCACGATCGGCCCGGGTTCTGGGAGTCCTACGGGTATCACAACTATGGGGATCCGTGGCGGGAGCAGAGATACAGCGGCGACTGAACTGGCTGGTCGCCGTGGTCGTCGGGGTGGTCGAGGAGACGCCCAGCGTCAGGAGCCTCACCCTGAGCTGCCCGGGGTGGCCCGGTCATCGCCCCGGCCAGCACATCGACCTGCGGCTAACGGCACCGGATGGCTATCAGGCTCAGCGCAGTTACTCGATAGCCACGCCGAGCGAGGGGGAGCTGGTGACGATCACGGTCGAGCGGATCTTCGAGGGGGAGGTGTCCCCGTTCCTGCTCGACGTGGTGGCGCCGGGGGACAGGCTCGAGCTGCGCGGCCCCATCGGGGGATACTTCGTCTGGGATCCGGGCGAGGGGCCACCGGTCTTCCTCGCCGGCGGGGGGAGCGGTGTCGTGCCTCTCATGGCGATGCTCAGGGCGAGGATTTCGTCGGGAGACGGCACCCCCATGCATCTCCTCGTGTCGGCACGCTCCCGCGACGACATCGTCTACCGGGAGGAGCTGGAGACCCTGTCCCATCACGACGGCGTCGTCGTCACCCTCACCCTCACCAGGAGCCGACCCGAGGGCTGGACCGGCTACGACAGGAGGGTGGACGGGGCCATGCTCCGAGACCTCGTCATGTCGCCCGACAGCGGTCTGGTCAGCTACGTGTGCGGGCCGACCGGCTTCACCGAGAGCGTGGCAGGTCTTCTCGTCGCCCTCGGCCATCCGCCCCACAGGGTCTTGACAGAGCGTTTTGGGCCGACGGGAGGATGAGATGAGACATGTCGACGGCAATGCCATGGGCGGGCTGCTCTGGGAGGTCTTCGGCGCCGAGATGACACATCAGCTCGGCTGCTGCGCCGGATGCGGCGCCGTCAACCCATTGGCGACGCTGACCGTCTACCGGGACGCACCCGGTGAGGTGGCGCGCTGTCCGGCCTGCGGGACCGTGTCGATCGTGGTCGTCCGGATGCCCCACGCGATCCGGGTGACCATAGAGGGGGTCCGCTGGCTCCAGATCCACACCGGCTGAGGGTCAGCGCACTCCCACCGAAGCCGCCAGGGGAAGCTCGATGACGAAGGTGGCCCCGCCACCTTCGGTCATCTCTATGCGCACGGTGCCACGCATCGCCTCGGTGAGGCTCTTCACGATGGAGAGGCCAAGACCGGTTCCTCCCTTGGAGCGGGTGTCTGACTGGTCGAGCTGGGTGAACCTCTCGAAGACCCGCTCGCGCTGCTCCACGGGGATTCCCGGGCCATGGTCGACCACAGCGATGAAGCCACGGGTGCCGCGTTGCCAGCCGTATATCTCGACCGGGCTGTCCGGGGCGTACTTGGCGGCGTTCTCGATCAGGTTGATGAGGACCCGGGAGAGATGGTCGCGGTCGGCCTCCACCGTGGTGTCGGGTGGGTCGATGGTCATCGAAGGCTCCACCGAGACCACTCTGTTGACCTCGTCGAAGATCTCCTTGAGCTGGATGGGCTCGAACTGGATGGGCATGGCCCCGCGATCGATCCTCGAGACAACCAGGAGGTCCTCGATGAGCCGTTGGAGGCGGCCCGCCTGACGGCGGGCGCTGAGCAGCAGCTGCTGCGAGGTCGGCTCGGTGGGGGCCAGCTCGGGTCTGTTGACTGTGTCCAGTGAGCCGATGATGGAGGTGAGTGGGCTGCGCAGCTCATGGCTGACCGTGGACACGAAGTCGGTCTTCATCTGGGCCACCTCCTCGAGACGCCGGGTCATCTCCGCCTGGGCCTCGTAACGTCCGATTTGGCTCAGGACCAGACCGGCGGGGGCGGCCAGCGAGCCGAGCTGCTCGAGCTGGTCCTCGGTGAAGTCGCCGACATAGGGATCGCCGACCACGATGACGCCGACACGCATGGACTCCACCTTGAGTGGGGCGACCAGGGCCTGCTTGAGACCCAGCTCCTTGAGGAGGACATGAGAGTCGGTGTGGTCATCGACACGTTTGACATAGATCGGCTTGGCCGCCCGATAGGTCTGGGCCACTACGCTGGGTGCGTTGATGTCGACGTTTATCTCCTCGGTCTCGAGGGGGTAGCCGTTGACCCAGATCGGGCTCATTACGGTGAGGCGGTTGAGGTCGGTGTCGTTGAGGAGCACCACACCCACCTGGGCGTCCAGGTACTTGCAGATCGTCCCGATGAGATGGGGGACTATCTCGGACAGCGACTCCGCCCTGGCCAGGGTGGCACTCACCGCATACAGCCGTTCGAAGTCCAGCCGCTGCTGCTCGAGCATGTTCTCCTTCCCACCCGAGACCACCGCCTCCTTCTCGAACTCGAACCCGAGCAGTGCCGTGGCCGAGGCGACAACGAAGACGGTGAGGACCGGAGCGACGATGTCGGGTATGGCATCGGCCTGGCCGGCGTGGAAAGCCAGATAGGAGACCGCGGCGCCGAGGGCCACGGTGACCAGGGCGTGGGCCCACCACACCAGCAGCAGACCGGACACGGCGGCGAGACCGAAGAGTATGGGCTGGGCGGTCGCGGCCAGCTCGGGCAGGGAGCCGATGGCGGTGATCCCGCCGATCAGCGAGATCATCCACCCGCAGGCGATAAAGGGGGCGAGGCGGGTGGCCATGACCCGTTCCCATCGGGCGGCGGTGGACACGACGAGCAGGGCGGCCATGGCGGTCATGGGCACGTAGAACCCCGGGACCATGTAGATCTCGACGCGGACCGCCTGGGCG